>JBDHTJ010000006.1:0-57357 GCA_039808585.1 Hyphomicrobiaceae bacterium
CCAACCTTTACCTTCGCGCTCCGAAGGTGGAAACTGCCATTGCATCGTGCACGGCAGAGGCGCGGGCGGATTGGGAGGCGGGCATGGAATTCGATTTCGTCATCGTCGGCGGCGGCTCCGGCGGAGCAACGCTTGCCGGACGCCTCTCCGAAGATGGCAAGACCAGCGTCTGCCTTCTCGAGGCAGGCCCCGACGACAGTCCATTTTTTCGCACGCCCTTCGTCACGGCCTTGATGGTCCCGGGCAAACTGCGCAACTGGGCTTTCAACACGGTGCCGCAGCCAGGCCTTAACGGCCGCATCGGCTACCAGCCACGCGGCAAGATGCTGGGCGGCTCCTCGGCCATCAACGCCATGATCTACATCCGCGGCCACCAGAGCGACTATGATGATTGGGCCGCGATGGGCGCCAAGGGCTGGTCGTTCAACGATGTCCTCCCCTATTTCAAGCGCGCAGAACGAAATGAGCGGTTCAATGGCGCACTGCACGGCCAGGGCGGCCCCCTCAACGTGGCCGATCTCGCAAGTCCGAACCCCTTGAACGACATGTTTCTCGCCGCCTGCGACAGCCTGCAGCTTCCCCGCAACGACGACTTCAACGGCGACCGCCAGGACGGCATGGGCCTCTACCAGGTGACGCAGCGCAATGGCGAGCGCTGCAGCGCCGCCCGCGCCTATCTCGACGATGCCGCGCGCAAGCGTCCAAACCTGCGCGTCCTCACTGGCACATCGGCCAAGCGCATCGTGTTGGAGGGCAAGCGCGCCACCGGCGTCCTCGCCACGCGCGGCGGCAAGGACGAAACCATAACCGCCCGCCGCGCCGTGGTGCTCTCCGCAGGTTCCTTCCAGTCGCCGCACCTCCTCCTGCTTTCAGGCATCGGCCCCGCTTCCGAGATCAAGCCGCACGGCATCGAGGTTCGTCACGAGCTGCAAGGCGTGGGCCGCAATCTGCAGGACCATTTCGACTTCACGCTCATGTACAAGGCGGCAAGCCCGCACCTCTTCGGCTTCACGCTGAAGGCCATGTCGCGGCTCCCGCGCGAAATCAGCCGCTACCGTCGCGAAGGCAAGGGCCTGATGACCACGAATTTCGCCGAGTCCGGCGGCTTCCTCCGCACCGACCCTTCTCTGCCACGACCAGACGTGCAGTATCACTTCGTGCTGGGCCTTGTGGATGACCACGCCAGGAAGCGCCACCGTGGCACCGGCTACAGCCTGCACACGTGCATCCTCCGCCCCAAGAGCCGTGGCACGGTGAGTCTCGGCAGTGCCGATCCCGCCGCCCCACCGCGCATTGATCCGCAATTCCTCTCGCACGACGACGACATGGCGACGATGCTCAAGGGCGTTAAGCTCGCGCGTCGCATCATGGATAGCCCAGCCTTCAAGGCCCTGCCGCGCGAGGAACTCTATACTCACGGCATCTATGACGATGAGGGCCTGAAAACGGCAATTCGCCAGCGCGGCGACACCATCTACCATCCTGTCGGCACCTGCCGCATGGGTGCTGCGGATGATACCGGCGCAGTCGTGGATCCATCGCTCAAGGTGCGCGGCTTGGATGGCCTTTACGTCGTGGATGCCTCCGTCATGCCCACCCTCGTCGGCGGCAACACCAATGCGCCGACCATCATGATCGCCGAGAAAGCTTCCGATATTCTGCGCGCGACCTGAAGGGCCCGCGCTCGTCGGACGGAAAGGAGTTCGCCATGGCGCTCGATATCCTGGAGACCACGCCGCTGCCCGAGATCGAGGGGCGCTTTAACGCCATGCATCAGGCTAGTCGCAGCGGCCCGGCGTGGAGCAAGGCGCAACGGCTCGTTTTCCTCGGCAAGCTACGGGATGTGGCGACCACCGCCCGGCACGATATCGCGGCGGCCATCTCCGAAGACTTCGGCAACCGCGCCGTGGAAGAGACCATGATGGCGGAGATCATGCCGTCTATCTCCATGATCCAGCACACGGCCAAGCATCTCGCCGCCTGGATGAAGCCCGAGAAACGCTCCACCGCGCCGACTTTCTGGCCGGCCACCACCCGCGTCCATTATCAGCCCAAGGGCGTCGTGCTCATCGTCGCGCCGTGGAACTATCCCTTCCAGTTGAGCATCATTCCGCTGGCAGCCGCGCTGGCAGCCGGCAACCGGGTCATCCTCAAACCGTCAGAGTTCACGCCGCGCACCTCCTCTCTTCTCAAAGAGCGGCTCGAAGCGGCGCTTGGCCCTGATGTTGTAACTGTCGCAACGGGCGGCCCGGACGTGGCGGCTGCCCTCTCCGGCTTTCCCTTCGACCACATCCTTTTCACCGGCTCCACGGCGGTCGGCTACAAGGTCATGGCTGCAGCGGCCCGCCACCTCACGCCCGTCACGCTCGAACTGGGCGGCAAGTCGCCCGCCATCGTGCACGAGGCAGCCGATGTCACAAAGTCTGCCGAGCGCATCGTCCGCGGCAAGCTGCTCAATGCGGGCCAGACCTGCATCGCACCCGACTACGCGCTCGTTCAACGCGCGCGCATGCCGGCCTTTCTAGATGCCTATCGCAGCGTCACGAAGCGGTTCTATCCACGCGTCCTCGATAACGCGCAGTACACGTCCATCGTCAACGGCCGCCATTACGACCGCCTGATGGCCCTCCTTGCGGATGCCCGCACGCGCGGCGCCGCCATCGAAGTTGTCGATCCGGCAGGCGAGTTGCCCATGGGCGAGGCGGGCTCGTCCAACACCCGCAAGATTGCGCCCGTCCTGCTGACCAACGTCAAAGACGATATGGCCATCATGCAGGAAGAGATCTTCGGCCCCCTGCTCCCCGTGGTGCCTTACGATACGCTGGATGATGCGCTGGCCTACGTGAACGCGCGCCCGCGTCCGCTTGCCCTCTACTACTTCGACACCGACAACAATCGCATCGCCGATGTCCTGAAGGGAACCACATCCGGCGGCGTCACCATCAACGATACGCTGCTGCACGTGGCGCAGGAGGACGCGCCCTTCGGCGGCATCGGGCCGAGCGGCATGGGTGCCTATCACGGTCGCGAAGGTTTCCTTGCCTTCAGCCACGCCAAGACGGTCCTGCATCAAAGCCGCTTCGCCATGACCGGCCTCGCCGACCCGCCCTATGGCGCTGCCTTCAATACGATCATGAAGGCTGCGATGCGCATGGCTGGCGGCGGCAGGGGCTGAGAGGCCAATTGCGGATGCCGCAGGGCGCGGGCTACAAAGTATGACGCTCCAGCCCGAGGCTCAGATGACCATATCCACGCAAGACCCGGCTTTGCTCTCTGCTGTCGCATTGCTGGAGGCGTTCCGGTCGAAAAAGCTGTCGCCCGTCGAGGTGCTCGACGCGGTCCTTGCGCGCATCGATCGGTTCGAGCCGCACGTCAACGCCTTCCGCTCCGTCGACAGGGACGGCGCCCGCGCCGCCGCGAAAGCCTCCGAAGCACGATGGGCCGCCGGCCAGCCCACAGGCACGCTCGATGGGGTGCCGGTCACCCTCAAGGACAATGTCCACGTCGCCGGAATGATCTCCCGCTTCGGTTCGCGCCTCACGCCGGAAACGGTGCAGCCGCGCGATGCTCCAGCGACCGCACGCCTGCGCGAACAGGGCGCCGTCATCCTCGGCAAGACCAACATGCCCGAGTACGGCTGGAAGGCCACCAGCGACAGCCCGCTCTCGGGCTTCACGCGCAACCCCTGGGACACCCGCACCACCACCGGCGGTTCCTCTTCAGGCGCCGCCGCGGCGGCCGTGCTCGGCATGGGCGCGCTCCATGTCGGCACCGACGGCGGTGGATCGGTCCGCATTCCGGCAGCCTTCACCGGCTGCTTTGGCCACAAGCCCACCCGCGCGCGCGTGCCCATCTTTCCCGTCTCCCCGTTGGGCACGCTGTCCCATCACGGGCCCTTGACGCGGACGGTGCACGATGCGGCGCTGATGATGAACGCCATCGCACAGCCCGACCCGAGCGACGTCTACGGCTGGATCTCGTCTCCCCCCGATTACAGGCAAGGCCTGGACGACGGCGTGAAGGGCCTGCGCATCGCCTATTCGCCGACGCTGAGCGGCCTCGCCTCCCACGTCGACCCCGAGGTTGCCGCAGCCGTGGAAGCGGCCGTGAAGGTGCTCGAGCGCGAGGGCGCGCATATCGAACGCACCGACCCCGACATCGGCCCCGATCCCATCGCGCATTGGGACACCATCTGGTGGTCCGGCATGGCCACGCAGATGGCGGCCTTCTGGGATCGCGCCGATGAACTGGCCGACCCCCTGCTTGTGAAGGGGTCGCGCTACGGCCAGAGCATCCTGGCCGAAAAACTCATTGCCGCCCAAGTGGAGCGCGCGCGCCTGCACAACGTCTTCGCCGAGTTCCACAAGCGCTACGACCTGCTCGTCACGCCATCCGTCGCTGTGCCCGCATTCGAGGTCGGGAAGCTGGTGCCGCCCGGGGGCCCCTTTCCAGAGATCTGGACCAATTGGGCGCCCTTTAGCTACCTGTTCAACCTCACGCAGCAGCCGGCGTCGTCGGTGCCGTGCGGGCTTACAAAGGCGGGCTTGCCGATCGGGCTGCAGATCGTGGGTGCCATCGGCGCCGATGCTCTCGTGCTTCGGGCTTCGCGTGCCTACGAGCGCGCCTGCCCGCCTGCCACCCTGGACGCACCGCGCACGCCCTCTGCCTAAGGCGTCAACGTTCTAACCAAGCGGGCACCTTATCCAGCCCGATCAGGTCGTCATACGACTGGCGCGGCCGCACGAGCGACCAGTCCGTTCCCCGCACCAGCACCTCCGCCACCAGCGGTCGCGTATTGTAGGTGGACGACATGGCCGCGCCATAGGCCCCCGCGCTCATGAAGGCGATGAGATCGCCCGCAACGAGTTCCGGCAACTTGCGATCCTGCGCAAGATAATCGCCCGACTCGCAAACGGGCCCCACCACGTCCTGCATCCGCGCCTCGCGCCCGCTCACCGCCTCCGTGATGGGCCAGATATCGTGATGCGCATCGTAAAGCGTCGGCCGGATCAGGTCGTTCATGGCCGCATCGACGATCGCGAACGTCTTGACGTCGCCGTGCTTGGCATAGAGCACGCGTGAAACCAGGATGCCCGCATTGGCAACGATCATGCGCCCCGGCTCGAGTGTGATCTTCAGCCCCAGGTCGCCCAGCGTCTCGCGCACCACGGCGGCATAGGCCGCAGGCGACGGCGGAATGTCGTTGCTGCCCTTGTAGGGCACGCCCAGCCCACCCCCGATGTCGAGATGCTCGAAATGGTGCCCCGCGGCGCGCAGCGTACCCACCAGCTCACGCAGCAGCGTGAAGGCGTCCTTGAAGGGCGAAAGATCCGTAATCTGGCTGCCGATGTGCATGTGGATGCCCGAGACGGCGATGCCGGGCAGCTTGCCGGCTTTGGCATAAATGCGCGGCGCGTCGTCGAAGGCGATGCCGAACTTGTTCTCGGCCTTGCCGGTCGAAATCTTGGCGTGCGTCTTGGCATCGACGTCGGGGTTCACGCGCAGTGCGATGCGGGCCACCCGCCCCATGCCGGCTGCAACCTCGCTCAGGGCGTCGAGTTCGGGCTCGGATTCGACATTGAACCCCAGGATGCCCTCGCCGATGGCGTAGGCCATCTCCGCGCGTGTCTTTCCCACGCCCGCGAAGATGATCTTGTTTGCGGGCACGCCGGCCGCCCGCGCCCGCCTCAGCTCACCCTCCGACACCACGTCCATGCCGGCACCCAGGTTTGCCAGCGTCCGGATCACGGCCTGGTTGGAGTTCGCCTTGATGGCGTAGCAGATCAGGCTGTCGAGCCCCTGCGCCTTGAACGCATCCGCCAGCACTTGGTAGTGCCGCTCGAGCGTTGCCGTGGAATAGCAGTAGAAAGGCGTGCCGATCTCCTCGGCAAGTCGCGCGAGGCTCACGCCCTCTGCGTGGAGGACGCCGCCGACATAGGAAAAATGGTGCATGTGAAAAGTCAGCCTCGGCTGTCAGCGCAGCAGCGGATCGAGCACGAAGCCCTTCTTGGGCGTGGGATCGCCGGTCTTTCCGGGGATGGCGTTGTTGCTCTCGTTCTTGGCCTCGGGCGGCGCTTCCAGCGACCCACGCACCCCACACGCCGACAAGGTCAGCGTTGCGGCAAGCGCCAGGAACATCGCGATGGCCAATCGGGACAGCATCCCACCCCTACGTCACAAGATTCAACGTCACGACGTTCAACGTCACAACGCCACCAGTTTCACCGCCGGGCGGCAACTGCCCGGAGGGCTGCCGCAAACGAGAAGGCGCCCGCAAAACCAAAGGCTTCAGGCGCATCGTTACTCATAGACCCAAGGCCATCAGCTTTCCAGCCGCTTTATCCAGGCCTCGGCCATTTTCGCCACGTTCTGTGGCGCCGTTCCCCCATAGCTCACCCGGCTCCGCACCGATTGCGCCACCGAAAGAACGGAGAAAACCTCTTTTGTTATAGAGGGATGCACCGATTGCATGGCGGCGAGGTCCAGTTCTTCCAGTGCCAACTTGCGGCTCTCGGCCAGGGCCACGATGCGCCCCGTGACGTGGTGTGCGTCCCGGAAGGGCATGTTGAGCGCGCGGACCAGCCAGTCGGCCAGATCCGTTGCCGTCGAGTAGCCCGAGCCCGCCGCCGCGGCCATCCGCTCCGCCACCGGCTGCATGTCATCCACGATGCCGGTCATTGCCGAGATACCGAGCGTCATGCTGCGCAGCGCGTCGAAGGTGACTTCCTTATCCTCCTGCATGTCCTTGGAATAGGTTAGCGGCAGGCCCTTCATCACCATCAGCAGCGACTGGAACGCGCCGGCGATGCGCCCCACCTTCGCCCGGATCAGCTCGGCCGCGTCCGGGTTGCGCTTCTGCGGCATGATGGACGAGCCGGTGGTGAACCGGTCCGAAAGCCGGATGAAGCCGAACTGCGGCGTCGTCCACAGCACGATTTCTTCCGCAAAGCGCGACAGGTGCATGGCGCAGACGGAGGCCGCCGCCAGGGTCTCCAGCGCGAAATCCCGGTCGGAGACGCCGTCGAGCGAGTTGGCCGTTGGCGCGTCGAAGCCCAGCGCCTTCGCCGTCATCTGCCGGTCGAGCGGGAAAGAGGTTCCGGCCAGCGCCGCCGAGCCCAGCGGGCTCTGGTTCAGCCGTGTGCGCGCATCGGCAAAGCGGCCGCGATCGCGCGCCAGCATCTCCACGTACGCCAGCAAATGGTGCCCGAACGTCACGGGCTGGGCCGGCTGCAGGTGGGTGAAGCCCGGCATCACCGTTTCCGCGTTGGCGGCCGCCTTCCGCGCAAGCGCAAGCTGCAGTGTGCCCAAGGCCTTGTCCGTCTCGTCCAGCCACCCGCGCACATAAAGCCGGAAGTCCGTCGCCACCTGGTCATTGCGCGAGCGCGCCGTGTGCAGCCGCCCCGCCGGCTCCCCTATGATCTCCTTCAAGCGGCTCTCGACGTTCATGTGCACGTCTTCGAGTTCCAACTTGAAGGTGAACGTGCCGGCTTCGATCTCGGCCAGCACTTGGTCCAGCCCCTTCTCGATCGCCGCCGCATCGGCCTTCGTGATGATGCCCTGCGCCGCCAGCATCCGCGCATGCGCCTTGGAGGCGGTGATGTCCTGCGGGGCCATCGCCTTGTCGAAGCCCACCGAGGCATTTATCTCCTGCATGATCTCGGCAGGTGACAGGGTGAAACGGCCACCCCACATCTTGTTCGAGGTATCGTCGGTCACGGGTTCGCCTCGGGGCTATTCAGGCCGGCCTTTTGGGGCCGACATCAGGATGGGAAGCATGTCGCAATCGCAGCCCCGGACGCATCAGGTGCCACGATGGGCCGGTCTCGCCGTCGCGCTCGGCGCAGCGGTTGCGGGCTTCGTGGGGGTATACGTGACCCTCGGCCCCTCTGACAACGCCAAGCGGTCGAGCCAAACTCCCCCGCCCCCCGCCGCTGGTCCTGCAAAGGTGGATACCGCCGCCCTCCCCTCGGGCCCAGGCACCAATGCCCTGAGCCAGGGCCACATGGCCTCATTCGTGTTCAAGAAGGCGCCCGAAGCGCTGCCCGAGCTGAAATTTCAGAACGGGCAGGGCCAGGAAATCACGCTGGATAACTGGAAGGGCAAGGTCGTTCTATTGAACCTATGGGCCACCTGGTGCCTGCCCTGCCGCAAGGAAATGCCGGCCCTCGACAAGCTGCAAGCAGAACTCGGCTCCGACAAATTCGAGGTTGTAGCCCTCAGCGTCGATCGCACCGGCATCGCCGGCGCCCGCAAGTTCCTCGACGAAAGCAAGATCGAGAAGCTCGCACTCTACGCCGATCCTTCCGCCAAGCTGTCGTCCGCCCTACGCGCAACAGGCCTCCCCACGACGCTTCTCATCGACAAGCAAGGCCGCGAGGTCGGCCGCCTCATCGGCCCGGCGGAATGGGACAGCGAAGACGCCATCCGCCTCATCAAGGCAGTCATCAAGTAGCCGGCGGGGCATTTCTTTTTGATGCTTGTTTGAAGCCCGTCGCCCCATCCCTTTAACGTCAAGCCCGCGAAGGCGGGCTTCCACGCCAGTCAGTTGGATGCCTGCACGCGCCCCCTGTGCGACATCGCGGAAAGACCTAGCGCAACGGCAGGCGCATTCAGGCGCGTTGCCCAGCGCCCACGCCGTCGACAAAGGCCATCAAGCCAAAGGGAAATTGCGAGCCCCGATCAGGGCTCGAAAACGGGGCGCTTCTGCTCGCCGTCGGCCTGCAGCAGCCCGCCCACGATGTTACGCGCCAGCTGCTCCGCCATGCAGCGGTAGCCGCGATCGTTCATGTGCAAGTTGTCCTTCGTGAGGTAGAACGTGTCGCCGCGTTCTTTCTGCAGCTCGCGCATGGCCTCGAAGCGGTCGACGAGCAGCACATGGCTTTCCCGTGCCACCTCCGCCACCGCCTGCACCACCTTTTCGTAGTGGCTGTTCTTGGTGAGTTCTTCGCCGAACTGCGGGTCGACCAGCACCACGTCGATGCGCCGCTCGGCGAGCCACGCCAGAGTGTTCTTCACGCAGCTCTTGAAACGGTCGATTTCTACGTGCCGCATCGCATCGTTCGTCCCGAGCTGCCAGACGACCAGATCGGGCTTCGTCTCTTCGACTTCCTGCTTCATGCGATCGGCAGCGCCCTGCGCCACCTCGCCGCCTATGCCGCGGCCAACGACATCGAAATCCATGCCCTTCACAGAGCCTTCGAGATCCTTCTCGAGCCGCGCCACATATGTGGCAGACGGCGAGGACGCACCCGTCCCGACCGTTGAAGAAGAACCGATGGCCAGGACGCGCACCGTGCGATTGGATTTCACCGCCCGGCTCAACCCTCGCAGCGGCCTGCGAAAAAGCTCACCCGCAACCCTGTTCGAGCGGCATTCGGGGGAAAGCTGCGGAAGCGCCTTGGGAAGCTCCAGAACCGGCGGCATCGGTCCGAGCGCCAACTGCTGCGCCTTTGCCCCTCCCAGGGGAAGGCTGAAGGCAGCGCACAACGCCGCCACACCAACGGAGCTCAGTCGCTTCATGGAAGGAAACACCCCGACTTACGCAAAATTAACCTAAGGGCTTCGCGGGCGCCGGTAAAGTGGTCCAGTGCCGCGGTGTGATATTCCCGCAAAGAAGCTGTGGGGCGATTGACACAGGCCCAGTGCCCGCGCCAAAAAGCGGCCATGGTTAAAGATCAGCTGCAGTCCGTCATCGAAAAGGCCTGGGACAACCGGGACGCCGTCACTTTCGCCACCAAGGGCGAGGTACGGGAGGCCGTAGATACCGCGCTCAACCTGCTGGACAGCGGGGAGCTTCGCGTCGCCGCCAAGGAAAACGACCAATGGGTCGTGCACCAATGGCTCAAGAAGGCGGTGCTGCTGTCGTTCCGGCTGAACGACATGGGGCTCATAGCGGGAGCCCCGGGTGGCAGCCACTGGTGGGACAAGGTCCCTTCCAAGTTCGATGGCATGACGGCGGAAGCGTTCCGTAAGGCAGGTTATCGCGCGGTTCCCGGCGCCGTCGTGCGCAAGTCGGCCTACATCGCGCCCGGCGTGGTGCTCATGCCCTCCTTCGTGAACCTAGGCGCCTACGTCGGCGCCAACACGATGGTCGATACCTGGGCAACCGTCGGCTCCTGCGCCCAGATCGGCAAGCACGTGCATCTCTCGGGCGGCGTCGGCATCGGCGGCGTGCTCGAGCCGCTGCAGGCCAACCCCACCATCATCGAGGACAACTGCTTCATCGGCGCCCGCTCCGAGGTGGTGGAGGGCGTGATCGTGGGCGAGGGCTGCGTGCTCGCCATGGGCACCTTCATCAGCGCCTCGACCAAGATCATCGACCGCAGCACGGGCAAGGTGCATGTCGGCTACGTCCCGCCCTATTCCGTCGTCGTATCGGGCAGCATGCCGGGCAAGCCCCTGCCTGACGGCACACCCGGGCCGAGCCTCTATTGCGCGGTCATCGTAAAGACCGTGGACGAGAAGACCCGGGCCAAGACCAGCATCAACGAGCTTCTGCGCGACTGAGCGATCACGCCGCGCTGACGGCATTTTGAAGCGCCCGGTTCCCGGATGCCTGCTATCTCGTTCGCCAGCAACGACTTCCAGGGCTTCTGACCGTGAGCGATCGCACCATACTGAATGCCGGCGACAGGCTGCAGAAATTCCAGGATCCGGACAGAACCATAAGTGGCGAGGAGCGTGCCCGCGTCCCCCTCACGGCGCTCGAAACTCTTTGGATCAACACCGGCACGCTCTGCAACATCACCTGCCGCAACTGCTACATCGAATCGAGCCCTGAGAACGACCGCCTCGCCTACATAACCGCCGCAGAAGTCACAGCCTTCCTCGACGAAATAGCGCGAGACGGCCTGCCCACCAGGGTCATCGCCTTCACGGGCGGCGAGCCCTTCATGAACCCCGACATCCTGCCCATGCTTGGCGACGCGCTGGCGCGTGGACACGAAGTTCTCGTGCTGTCGAACGCCATGCAGCCCATGCAGCGCCCCCACATCAAGAAGGGCCTCGCGTCGCTGGCGGTAACCTTCGGCAACCGCCTGACGGTCCGCGTCAGCCTCGATCATCATGGCCGGCACCTGCACGAGGCGGAGCGGGGCGCGGGCACCTGGGTCAAGGCTGTGGCAGGCATCGACTGGCTTGCCAAGGCGGGCGTCAACATCGCCATCGCCGGGCGCAGCTGCTGGGGCGAAACCGAAACCGACGCGCGCGAGGGCTATCGGCGCCTCATTTCGGAACGCGGCTGGCCCATCGAGGCGGACGACGGCAAGGCGCTCGTGCTGCTGCCGGAAATGGACGGTAACCACAGCGTCCCGGAGATCACCACGCGCTGCTGGTCCATCCTGAAGAAGAGCCCGGGCGACATGATGTGCGCCACCAGCCGCATGGTTGTGAAGCGCAAGGGCGCGGCGACACCCACCGTCCTGCCCTGCACGCTCATCCCCTACCAGCCCGAGTTCGACATGGGGCCTACGCTGGCGTCAGCCGCCCGTGCCGACGGCGGCATGTTCGCCGCCGGCTCCGTGAAATTGTGTCATCCGCACTGTGCGAAGTTCTGCGTGCTGGGCGGCGGCAGCTGCTCTGGCAACTGACGCCCCGTTTCCCAGGCTTGAGAAACTCTCACTTCTTGACGAGCGCGTCGCGGATTTCCTTGAGGTAGACCTCGCTGGCCGAGGGCGGCGGCGGCGGCGCTGCCTCTTTTTCCTTCTCGAAGCGCGTTTTCAACGTCAGCAGCGTCTTCAGCACCAGGAACAGCACGAAGGCGATGATCACGAAGTCGACCACCGTCTGAAGGAACACGCCGTACTTGATCAAGACAGGCTTGTCCCCTGTGCCGAGCGAGATGGCGAGATCCTTGAAGTCCACCTTGCCCAGCAGGAAGCCGATGGGTGGCATCAGCACGTTTTCCACCAGCGCCGACACGATCTTGCCGAAGGCCGCACCGATGATCACGCCCACGGCGAGATCCACGACGTTGCCCTTCAGTGCAAAATCGCGAAATTCCGAGAGCAGCTTGGTATTCACTTTCATCGCCATCCCCTTTCGCCGTTCTTCCGGCCAATACCGTCGGATTCGATGAAAAACCTTAAGCTGACGGCTCAGCGCGCGGCAATGTCAAAAACTCCGGTTTTCCCGCTCCATGGAAATCTTATGATTAAGCCTCTTGGCGCCTCTATTGGACAGTCGGGCAGCCCTCCCCCAGAATAGGCGCGCAAAAAGGGCCAGCATCGGATCTCCCGAGCCGCCACAGGCATCGCAGAAGGACCAATGATCGAGAGCTGGACCATTGTCGGCCTTGCGCTCGGCTATGTCAGTGCCTTGTTCGCCCTGGCCTGGTTCGCCGACCAGCGAGGCCGCGCACGCAAGGCAGGCGATAGCCGGCCATTCGTTTACGCCCTCTCGCTCGCCGTCTACTGCACGTCCTGGACGTTCTTCGGCAGCGTTGGGCTCGCCGCCACCACGGGCTACGACTTCATCGCCGTCTACCTGGGCCCCATTCTGCTGTTCCTGTTCGGCTGGCGCTTCCTCCTGCGCATCGTGCGGCTGGCGAAAAGCCAGAACATCACCTCCGTCGCCGACTTTCTCGCCTCGCGCTACGGCAAGAGCCAGGCCGTAGCTGCCATCGTCACGATCATCGCCGTTGCCGGCTCGCTGCCCTACATCGCGCTGCAGCTCAAAGCCGTTGCGTCTTCTGTTGATGTGCTGCTCGGCTCGAAGCGGCTTGTGCAGCTCCATCTGCCAACCGACACCGCCCTCATCATCGCCGGCGCCATGGCCGTATTCGCCGTGTTGTTCGGCACCCGCCACATCGACGCTACGGAGCATCAGGAGGGCCTGATCGCCGCGGTTGCTGCCGAATCCATAGTGAAATTGTTCGCCTTCCTGACGGTCGGCTTCTTCGCGCTCTACACCACGTTCGGCGGCATCGGTGGCTTCCTCACGCGGGCCACCTCGAGCCCGGAGGTGATGGCGATCTTCGCCCAGGGCTTCAACGGCGGCACCTGGCTCACCGTCACGCTGCTCAGTCTCGTCTGTATCGTTCTGCTGCCACGCCAGTTTCACGTCACCTTCGTCGAAAACAATTCCGAGGACGAGGTGCGCCGCGCGCGGTGGCTGTTCCCGCTCTATCTCGTCCTGATCAACCTGTTCGTGGTGCCCATCGCTGCCGCGGGCGTCCTCTCCTTCCCCCGCACCGCCTTCGACGCCGACATGTACGTCTTGGGGCTGCCGCTCGCGGCGGGCTCGGAGGCCGTGACGATGCTCGCTTTCGTCGGCGGCCTTTCGGCGGCAACGGCCATGGTGATCGTGGACTGCGTGGCCCTCGCAATCATGGTCTGTAACGGGCTCGTGGTGCCGCTTCTGCTGCAAGGCCGGCTTGCTGCGGTGGCCGGCCAACCCCAGGATCTCGCGCGCCACCTGCTCAACATTCGCCGCCTTGCCATCGTCGGCATCGTGTTTCTGGCCTACATGTTCTACCGCGCGCTGGGCCAGACGCATGGTCTTGCCTCCATCGGCCTCGTCTCTTTCGCGGCCATCGCGCAATTCGCCCCGGCATTCTTCGGCGGACTGTTCTGGCGCAACGCCACGGCACGCGGAGCCATCGCTGGCATCGTGGCGGGGTTTGCCGTCTGGGCCTACACCCTTCTCCTGCCGTGGGTCGTCGAGGCCGGCTGGCTCTCGCGCGAGATCCTGGTCCAGGGCCCCTTCGGCCTGGGCTTCCTGTCCCCGCGCGCCCTGTTCTTCCTGAAGTTCGAACCTCTCACGCACGGCGTCATCTGGAGCATGGCGGCAAATGTCGCGGCGTTCGTCGGCGTCTCGCTGCTGCGGGCGCCCGAACCGGTGGAGCGCCTGCAGGCCCGCATCTTCGTCCTCAACGACACACCGCGTCCGCCACTCGCCCCGACGCTGCGCTTGTGGCGCACGTCCGTCACCGCCGGTGACGTGGAACGCACCATCGCGCGCTATCTTGGCGCCGAGCGTGCCGCCCGCTCCTTTGCCGAGTTCGCCCAGACCCGCAAGATCCGCATGGACCTGGATGCCGAGGCCGACATCCATCTCCTCCGCTTTGCCGAGCATCTGCTGACGAGCGCCATCGGCGCTGCCTCCTCGCGCCTCGTGCTGTCGCTGCTCCTGAAGCGGGGCGATGCTGGCAGCCAGTCCGCACTGCGCCTCCTCGACGATGCCTCCGAGGCCCTGCAATACAATCGCGACCTGCTTCAGTCGGCCCTCGACCAGGTGCGCCATGGTCTATCCGTCTTCGACAACGAGCTGCGCCTCATCTGCTGGAACAGGCAGTTCCGCGAGCTTCTGAACCTTCCCCCCGAGATGGGCCGTGTCGGCACGCCGCTCGAGCAGGTTCTTCGCCTGTGCGCCGAGCGTGGCGATTTCGGCCCCGGCAACCTCGAGAAGCTCATCGCCAATCGCATGCTGAAGCTGTCACTCACGCACGAGACCTTCCAGGAGCAGGTCGACGGCGGGCGCCGCATCCTGGAGATCCGCACCAGTCCCATGCCCCAGGGCGGCTTCGTGACCACCTACTCCGACATCACGGAGCGGGTGGAGGCGGCCGAAGCCCTGGAGCGGTCCAACGAGACGCTGGAGCGCCGCGTGCGCGAACGCACCGCTGAGTTGCTGGAAGTGAACAAGGCGCTCGCTATCGCCAAGCGCAAGGCGGATGAGGCCAATCAGGACAAGACGCGCTTCCTGGCCGCAGCGAGCCACGACGTGTTGCAACCCCTCAACGCGGCGCGCCTCTATGCCACCAGCCTGGTAGAGCGCCAGCTGGGCGGGCAGGAAGCGCAACTCGTCGGCAACATCGATGCTTCGCTCGAGGCGGTAGAGGAGATCCTCAATGTCCTGATCGAGATCGCGCGTCTCGATACGGGCAGGCTGGAGCCGGAGATATCGAGCTTCGAGCTGCAGTCGCTGTTCAACCGTCTCGCCGTCGAGTTCGAGCCGCAGGCCAAGGCCCGCGGCCTCGGACTCAAGATCAGGCCAACGCCCATTTGGGTATCGTCCGACCGGCGCCTGCTCTACCGGCTGCTGCAGAACCTCGTATCCAACGCGATCAAGTACACGACCGAAGGCAGCGTACTCGTGGGCGTCCGCCCCCGCGATGGCGGCGTCACCATTTGTGTCTACGATACCGGCGCCGGCATCAGGGACAGCGAGCGCGCCATCATCTTCAAGGAGTTCCGTCGGCTCGATGCCACCGCGGGCACAGTCCGCGGCTTGGGGCTCGGCCTCTCGATCGTGGAACGCATCGGCAAGATCCTCGAGCACCCGGTACGCTTGAAATCGCGGCCGGGCCGCGGGTCGATGTTTTCGGTCGAGGTGCCGATGGCCGAGCCCGAGGCGCGCGTCGAGGCCGTGCAACCACCGCCCCTTGCCATTGGGCGCCTTTCCGGCCTCCGGGTTCTCTGCATCGACAACGAGCCCGCCGTACTGTTGGGCATGAAGACGCTGGTCTCGGGCTGGGGGTGCCACGTCGAGACCGCGCAGAGCGTGGAAGAGGCCCTGGCGCTTTCCGAGCCCGGACGCGCATCCTGGGACATCATTCTGGCCGATTATCACCTCGACCGCGGCATTGGCCTCGACGCCATCGCGGCGGTGCGTCGTACGACCAAGGCTGAAGTGCCCGCCGTCATCATCAGCGCCGATAATTCACCGGAGATGCAGCGTGCCGTACGCAACGCCGGACATGCCTTCCTGCGCAAGCCGGTGAAAGCCGCAGCCCTCCGCGCGCTCATGTATCAGCTCACCTTGAACCGCGCGTCCGCCGCTGAATGATCGGCAACACGCACGCGTCCACGGCGCCGCTGCAAACGTTTTGAGTTTCAGCCGGCCTGCCGCGACCAGTCGTTCGCCGCCCCGATCTTGCCGATGGCGATAACCGCCTGGGTGCGGCTGTCGACGCCCAGCTTCTGCAGGATCGCCGACACGTGCGCCTTGATCGTGGCTTCGGAAACGCCGAGCTTGAAGGCGATCTGCTTGTTCAAGAGCCCTTCGCCCAGCATCATCAATACACGCACCTGCTGCGGTGTCAGCGTTGCCAGTCGCGTCACGAGTTCCGCGTTCTCGTTCGCAGGCGCCGCCGACAGGTCGATATCCGGCGGCAGCCAGACCTCCCCCTGCATAACCTTGCGGATCGCCTCGCGGATGCTGTCGACAGGCTGTGACTTCGGGAT
This sequence comes from Hyphomicrobiaceae bacterium, assembly GCA_039808585.1. Lineage (GTDB taxonomy): Bacteria > Pseudomonadota > Alphaproteobacteria > Rhizobiales > Hyphomicrobiaceae > AWTP1-13. The sequence continues at coordinate 16,185 of JBDHTJ010000006.1, forward strand.
GAAGCCCGAGGCGCCGCAATCCAGGCAGTGGCGGATGGTGCCAGCATCGTCGGTCGCCGAGACGATCACCACCGGGATCTCGGGATGCTGCGCCCTGAGATAAAGCAGCCCCGAAACCCCATGCACGCCCGGCATGGAGAGATCGAGAAGGATGAGGTCAACTTCCGCTGAAGCCCCCAGCCGCTCCGTCAACTCGTCTAGAGAACCCGCTTCCAGGATCTGGGCATCCTTGAAGGCTGCCCCGAGCGCCTGGCTCAGCGCCCCACGGAACAGCGGGTGATCATCGACAATGATGAAGCGATAGTCGGCCGGTCCAGTCATCAGGGCATCTACAGCCAAAGATGGGGTTAAACTTTAGACTAACCTAACTGCATTTGCATCGCTTCGCCAACACTGTCCTCAGGAAGATGAATCTGCGCCGGCACAAGGCGATCCTTTAAGCATGCCCGCGGGCCTTCCGTGCGTTTGGCTGGTTGCTTGGGTTCGTGCACAGGCATTGCCGGTGGCGAGCCCCAATTCGGCTATGCTTTTCCTGCAGTTTGAGGCAATTGGTCAGCGTGCCTTGCGCCGCGAGGCGGGCGCCTGGGGGACATAGGCTTGGCTGTTCGGACCGGGAAAGTGGGGGACGATCCCAATGATGGAACGCAACGAGCGTAAACCCTATTGGCGGCATACCAAGGCCCAGATGCTGGCCAGTCTGCTGCCATTCGTCGTGGCCCTCGTGCTGCTGCCGCTTTATGCCGAGCCCCTGAACGACAAGCGCGTGCTCGGTGTGCCGCTTGGCTATTTCCTGGTCTGCCACGGCCTTCTGATCATCGCCTTCGTGACCGTTGCCATGTTCGTCAACCGGCAGGACGCCATCGATCACTGGCATGGTGCCCACGAGGATCTCTGACCGTGGCCTTCACGTCCCGTACCCGGCTCGTCAATCCCCGCCTTGGCACCTACTTCGGCATCTTCGCCGCGGCATTCTTCGCCACCGTGATGATGGCGCTCATCCTCGAACAATTGGGTGTCCGGGACGGCCTCGTCCGCTCCCTCATGTTTTTTGGCCCCGTGATGCTCTACGGCGGCATTGGCATGCTGGTCCCTTCGCGGTCTTTGGCAGATTTCTTTGCCTCGGGCCGCCGCGTGCCCGCCTTTTTCAACGGTGCGGGGCTGGCCGTGGCCGCCTTGGGCGGCGCCGGCTTCCTCGCCATCAGCGGCGCGTTCTTCATCAGCGGCGTGGATGCCTTCGCCCTCAGTCTGGGCTGGATTGCCGGCATCGTCTTCATGGCCGTTCTCTTCACCCCTTTCATGCGCAAGTTCGGCGCCTACACCTTGCCGTCCTATTTCGGGCGCCGCTTCGAAAGCCGTACCGTTCGCCTCGCCTCCGCGGCAGTGCTGGGTGTCCCCTTGCTGCTTCTGATCGTGGCTGAGGCGCGCTTTGCCGCGTATGCATCGGGCTGGCTGCTTGGCCAATCCGAGCGCTGGACGGTGGTCCTGGCGCTCGGCGTCGTCACGGCTGTCCTCGTTCTCGGCGGCATGCGTGCCCTCTCCTGGACGAGCGTGGCCAAGTGCATCGTCGCCTACCTCGCGGTGATGGCGCCCGTCACCATCGTCGCCATCATGGTTTCCAAGCTGCCCGTCCCACAGATGACGCACGGCAACGTGCTGGTGCCGGTCACCCGCATGGAATCGGCCCGCGGCGTTCCCTTCGTGGTCGCGCCACGTCTCACCGTCGACCTTCCGGGCGTGGGTGCCGAGCCGTTGGTCAAGCGCTTCGTGCAACCTTTCGGCAGTGTCGGCACGCTGGGCTTTGGGCTTTTGACCTTCGTGATCGCCGCAGGCATTGCCGCTTCCCCCGGGCTTCTAGCGCGCGCCGGAACCACCCCGGGTGTCTACGAGGCACGCAAGGCGACCGGCTGGGCCGTCTTGATCATGGGTCTCGTCTTCATGACCTTGCCTTCGATCGCCATCTACTTCCGGCAGATCCTGTTGGAGCAGGTGGTGGGCCAGCCCGTCGACAAGCTTCCCCTCTGGTTCAAGGTGCTGCAGGAAGCCGGCATCGCCAAGCTCGAAGCCAAGACGCAGCTCATCTTGCTCTCGCAGGTGAGTTTCGAGCGCGACGCGGCCCTCTTCTCCCTGCCGATCGCTTGGGGCTTCCCGCAGGCCATCGTCTACCTGGCCCTGGCCGGCGCGCTGGCGGCTGCTCTCGCGGCGCTGGCCTCCTCTCTCATGGCTGCTGCGGCGATCCTCTCGGAGGACGTTGTCATCGGCCTCATTGACGACCAGGCGCCCGAGAAGGCGCGCATTTTCGTTGCGCGGCTCGCCCTCGCCGCATTGGCTTTCATCGCAATGTGGATCGCCATGGCCGCTCCCGGAGACCCCTTGGATCTCGTGCTGTGGGCGCTCAATATCCTAGCGGCGTCCTGCTTCCCGGTGCTGCTGCTCTCGATCTGGTGGAAGCGCACGAACGCATGGGGTGCGCTGGTCGGCCTCGTTACGGGTTTTACCTTGGCCGTCTTCCTCATGCTGCTGGCGGAAACGGGGGCCATTGGCCTGCCGAGCGTCATCGCTGCTGCCGTTGCCGCCCCCGTCGGGATGGCCGCCGCCGCAACCGTCACGCTGCTCACACCCGTGCCGGGCCGCTCCATGCTGGATATCGTGCGCGACTTGCGCGTGCCCGGCGGCGAGACCATTTCCGATCGCGAGGCGCGCCTCATGCGCCTCAAGGTCCGTGCCCAGGGCTGAGGTCCGCTGCCGTGGTACCGGCGATGCCCGGCATGCTAACGTCCCTCACCGCTTGATGCCCCTTCAGACGAGAGCTCATGTCCGCACGCGACCGACTTGGCCTTTATCCTGCGATCGACCCTTATCGCCAGGGCCGTCTCGACGTGGGTGATGGGCACGAGATCTACTTCGAGGAGTGCGGCAACCCCCGCGGCAAGCCCGTTGCCATCGTTCATGGCGGTCCCGGCGGCGGCTGCAATCCTTCGATGCGCCGCTACCACGACCCTTCGCGCTACCGCATCGTGCTCTTCGACCAGCGCGGCTGTGGCCGCTCGACGCCGCGTGCCAGTCTCGAAGCCAACACCACCTGGCATCTCGTCGCCGACATGGAGCGGCTGCGCCGCCATCTCGGGATCGAGCGCTGGCAGCTGTTCGGCGGCTCTTGGGGTTCCACGCTGTCGCTTGCCTACGCCGAGACGCACCCCGAGCGCGTGACGGACATGATCCTGCGCGGCATCTTTCTGCTGCGCCGGGCCGAGATCGACTGGTTCTACAAGGAAGGCTGCAGCTGGATCTTCCCCGAGGCGTTCGAGGCTTTCCGCAATCACGTGCCCGCGCACGAGCAGGGCGATCTTGTCGGCGCCTACTATAAGCGCCTGACCGACGCAGATCATGACGTCCAGATCGCTGCGGCACGCGCCTGGTCGGTCTGGGAGGGCAGCACGGTCTCGCTGCTGCAGGATCCCGAGCGCGTGAAGCTTTTCGCCGCCGATGCTTATGCCATCGCCTTCGCACGCATCGAATGCCACTACTTCATGCATGCGGGCTTCTTCGACCGCGACGACGAATTGCTGGTCCGCCTCCCGCGCATCCGCCGCATTCCCTGCACCATCGTGCATGGGCGCTACGACATGGTCACGCCGGTGAAGAACGCCCATGACCTGGCGCGCGCTTGGCCCGAGGCGGACCTGCGCATCGTACCCGATGCCGGGCACGCCATGACCGAGCCTGGCATCATCTCGGAATTGGTGGCGGCGACGAGGCGCAATGCCAATGCCGTGGGCTGGTAGCTGGCCCGGTCGAGTGCATCCCCTATTCACGTTCGAGCTGACGAGACTTCTGCATGACACCCATCACCACGTTTGCCGGCCGCACCGTTGCCGTCTTCGGGCTGGGCCTGTCCGGCCTCGCGACGTGCCGCGCCCTGGCCGCGGGCGGTGCCGCTGTCGTCGCCGCCGACGATGGCGCCAAGGGCCGCGAGGCCGCGATCAATGCCGGCTTCGACGTCCAGGACCTTCGCTCCGCCGATTGGAGCCGCTTTGCCGCGCTCGTTCTGGCACCGGGTGTGCCTCTCACGCACCCCGAGCCCCACTGGACCGTGCAGGCTGCCCGGCAGGCCGGGGTCGAGATCATCGGTGACGTGGAACTGTTCTGCCGTGAGCGCCGCAAGTGCGCGCCGCATGCGCCTTTCATCGCCATCACCGGCACCAACGGCAAGTCCACGACCACGGCGCTGATTGCCCACATTCTTGCAAGCGCCGGCCGCGACGTTGCCATGGGCGGTAATATCGGCACGGCCATTCTCGCACTGCCGCCGCCGGCTGAGCACCGCGTGCACGTGGTGGAGATGTCCTCCTTCCAGATCGAGCTCACGCCGACGGTCGATCCGAGCGTCGGCGTGCTTCTCAACATCACGCCGGACCATCTCGACCGCCACGGCACCATGGCGAACTACGCCGGCATCAAGGCGCGCCTCGTGGCTGCGGCCGCGCGTCCCGTCGTGGGCGATGACGACGACTACTGCCGCGACATCAACGAGCGGCTGCGGCTCGCCAACAGGACCTGGGTGGACGTCATCTCGGCGCACGCCCGCGAGCCGTCGGGATGGTACGCCGTTGGCAGCGAGTTGATCGCGCGCGCGCCGTGGACCGGGCCGCTCGGCACATTCGCGGATCTTTCCACCGCGCCCGCACTGCGTGGCCGCCACAACGTGCAGAATGCACTGGCAGCGAGTGCTGCTTGCATGATCCTCGGCGTATCTCCCGCGGCAGTGGCCGAAGGTTTGCGCACCTTTTCCGGCCTCGCCCACCGGCTGGAACTCATCGGTACGCTGGGGCCCACGCTGTTCGTCAACGACAGCAAGGCCACCAATGCCGACAGCACCGTCAACGCGCTCGCCGCTTTCGACGGCGGCATCCACTGGATCTTGGGTGGCAAGGCGAAGGAAGGCGGCATCACCTCCCTCGCCCCGTATTTTCCGCGCATCGCCAAGGCTTACCTGATCGGTGCCGCAGCATCGGGCTTCGCAGCGACGCTCGAGGGTCATGTCCCATTCGAAACCAGCGGCACGCTCGATGCGGCTGTCGCCTCTGCCGCCAGGGATGCCGCCGCCAGCGGCCATGCCCAGCCGGTCGTGCTCCTCTCGCCCGCCTGCGCCTCCTACGACCAGTTCCCCAATTTCGAGGTCCGCGGCGACACCTTCCGCAAACTGGTCGCTTCCCTCCCGGGCATCGTGCTGAGGCCTGGCGGAACGGCCTCCACCTGACGCCGGCCGCCTCGCTTCCGTCCGATTGTTGCACTTGGCTGCGGATGCGCGCTTTTGTCCGGGGCCTGTTGCCGAAGACGCTTCCAAGCCCCGGTGTCTCTTGCTCTAAAGCAGGCAAAGGGCGGCGCGTACGCACCAGGGCGTAAGACGGCCGATGTCATCCGGGGGGAAGGTGTGAGCGGAAAGTCCGTGATGTTGGCGGCTGGCGGTACGGGCGGACACCTGTTCCCCGCCTTCGCCCTGGCACAAGAACTTGGCCGCCGCGGACTTGCGGTGGACCTCGTCACCGACATGCGCGGCGATCGCTATGGCACTGATTTCCCGGCGCGTGCTGTCTACCGCGTTCCCTCGGCGACCATTTCCGGCCGTTCCATCCTGGGCGCCGGGCGCACGGCGGTCATGCTCGCCCGTGGCGTTCTGGCCTCCTATCGCCTCATGGGCACGTTGAAGCCTTCCGCCGTGGTGGGTTTCGGCGGCTATCCGGCCTTCCCACCGCTCGTTGCTGCAACCCTACGTGGCATCCCTACCGCCCTGCACGAGCAGAATGCCGTTCTCGGCCGCGCCAACCGCATGTTGCTCGGGCGCGTAACGGCCATCGCCACCTCGTTCGAGCAGGTCAAGTTCCTCGAAGGCCCGGCCCTGAAGAAGGCCCGCTTCACGGGAAATCCGGTGCGCGACCAGGTCATCGATTGGGCCACGCAGAGCTACATCTCGCCAACGGCCGACGGTCCGTTTTCACTGCTGGTGTTCGGCGGCAGCCAGGGCGCCCGTTTCTTTTCCGAGACGGTCCCGCAGGCCATTTCTCTCCTTCCGCCGGAAACACGCAGGCGCTTGTTCGTTGTCCAGCAGTGTCGCCCCGAGGATCTCAAGAGCGTGGAAGAAGCCTATCGCATGGCGGGCGTCCGTTCCCAGCTCGCCCAGTTCTTCGCGAACCTGCCCGAGGAGATGGCGAAGGCGCATCTCGTCATCGGTCGTTCCGGTGCCTCCACGGTGGCGGAGCTTGCCGTGATGGGGCGCCCCTCCATCCTCGTGCCCCTGCCGCACGCCATCGACAACGACCAGCTGCAGAATGCCAGAAGACTTGCAGAATCGGGCGGCGCTTGGTGCATTGAGCAGAAAGAGCTCGACGCTGAGCGTCTGGCCCGGTCGCTCGCGCACCTGATGAGCCAGCCGCAGACGCTGACGGACGCCGCTGCCGCGGCGAAAGCGCAAGGCCGGCCAGATGCGGTGCAAAGGCTTGCCGATCTCGTCGACGAGTTGATAGGCGGCGCCACGAAAACTTCGTAAGTGTTTGCCAAGACAGCGGCTCGCCGCACCTGCCACAAGGGAATGTGACCACATGCAGATGCCCCGAGAGACCGGCCCCATCCACATCATGGGCGTAGGCGGCATCGGCATGAGTGCAATCGCCGAGATCCTGCACGCCAAGGGCTACACGGTGCAGGGCAGCGACCAGAAAGAGAGCGCCAACGTCCGCCGCCTGCGCGCCAAGGGCATCCGCGTTTTCGTCGGCCACGACCCGATCAACCTCGTTGGCGCCCGCTACGTCGTGATATCCACAGCCATCCGCAAGGAAAATCCCGAGCTGCAGGCGGCCCGCGCCAAGGGTCTTCCCATCATTCGCCGCGCCGAGATGCTGGCCGAGCTGATGCGCCTCTATGGCACGGTGTCGGTCACCGGCACCCACGGCAAGACCACCACCACCTCGCTCATCGCTCACATCTTCACTGCCGCAGGCGAAGATCCCACCGTCATCACCGGCGGCATCATCAACGATTGGGGCTCCAACGCGCGCCTCGGCAATGGCCCATGGATGATCGTCGAGGCGGACGAATCCGACGGCACCTTCGTGAAGCTGCCGACACAGATCGGCGTCGTCACCAACATCGATCCCGAGCACCTCGACTACTTCAAGACGGTCGAGAACATGCATCGCGAGTTCGAGGCCTTTTTCCGTAACATTCCCTTCTACGGCCTGACCGTCGCCTGCAGCGACCACCCTGTCGTGGCCGACATGCTGCAACGGCTCGAGCTGCGCCGCGATGGCCGCCGCCTGCTGACCTATGGAACGTCGCAAGGGGCTGACCTCGTCCTCGCCAATGCGCGGGTCGAGGGCCACAAGACCTTTTTCGATGCCGAGCTTGGCCACGCCGTGCGGGGCGGCGCCCGCGCCTTGAAGGGCTGGATGGTACCGGTGGCGGGCCAGCACAACGCGCTGAATGCGCTCGCCGCCATCGCAGCCGCCAGCGAGGCCGGCATCCCCGATGATGTCATCAAGCACGCCCTGGCTGACTTCTCCGGCGTCAAGCGCCGCTTCCAGCTGACCGGCACCTGGAACGGCATCGCCGTCTACGACGACTACGGTCACCACCCCGTCGAGATCGCAGCCGTCCTGAAGGCTGCTCGCAACGGTGCCCGCGGCCGCGTCTATGCCATCGTCGAGCCGCATCGCTACACCCGTGTCCGCGATCTCTTCACCGATTTCGCGCAGTGCTTCAAGGACGCCGACGGCGTCATCGTCGCCCCGCTTTACTCCGCCGGCGAACCACCCATCGATGGCGTCAACAGCGCTGCCCTCGCCGATGCCATCCGCGCCACTGGCGTTCCTTTCGTCGAAACCGTGCAGAGCGAGCGCGAGCTTGCCCCCGTTATCCGGCGCATCGCCGCCACCGGCGACATGATCATGTGCCTCGGCGCCGGCAACAGCACCGAGTGGGCGCACGCGCTGCCGCAGTGGCTGGCAGGCGAACCGCTTCGTGCGGGAGGCGCAGCGTGACCTTTCCCGATCTGCTGCCTGTGCTCGGGCCTCGCATGCCCGAGCTGCGCGGGCGGCTGTCGGCAGCAGCGGTTCTCGCGGATGTCACTTGGTTTCGCGTCGGCGGTCCGGCGCAAGTGCTTTTCACGCCTGCAGACGAGGCTGATCTCGCCTACTTCCTGGCGCGCCTTCCGGCCGACATCCCGGTTTTCACCATCGGTCTCGGATCGAACCTCCTAGTTCGTGACGGTGGCGTGAAGGGCGTCGTCATTCGGCTGGGACGCGGGTTCACCGGCATTCAAATCGAAGACGGCCATCGCATCCGCGTTGGCACGGCCGTGCCGGACGTGAAGCTCGCCCGCGCCGCTGCTGATGCGGGCATCGCCGGCCTCGCCTTCTACCGCGGCATCCCGGGATCGATCGGTGGCGCGCTCCGCATGAACGCCGGCGCCCACGGCTCCGAGACCAAGGACGTTCTTGTCGAGGCCCGTGCCGTCGACAGGCAGGGCAACATCCACGTCCTCTCGCTGGCCGACATGAAGTTCACCTACCGCCACTGCGGCGCCCCGGCCGACTTCGTGTTCACCGAGGCCGTCTATCGCGGCCGCCCTGGCGATCCTGCCGAGATCCTGAAGGCCATGGACGAGGTTGCCCAGTATCGCGAGGCCAATCAGCCCATCAAGGAACGCACGGGCGGCTCCACCTTCAAGAACCCCGCCGGCAACAGCGCCTGGAAGCTCGTCGATGCAGCCGGCATGCGCGGGCATCGCGTCGGCGGCGCCAAAGTGTCGGACATGCATTGCAACTTCCTCATCAACGACAAGGCCGCCACCGCCGAGGATATCGAGCGTCTTGGCGAGACGGTGCGCGCCCGCGTCAGGGCCAGCAGCGGCATCGCACTCGAGTGGGAAATCATCCGCCTTGGCGAGCCGTTGGAGGGACACGGGCTCGGCGAAGCGCTTGCAGAAAGGTAAGTGGTCATGGCCGCCAGCACGGCCGCGGGCAAGGCCTCGCGGAGATACCAGCACGTTGCCGTCCTGATGGGCGGTCTCTCCGCCGAGCGCGAGGTGAGCCTCAACTCCGGCAGGGCCTGCGCTGGGGCGCTCGAACAGGCCGGCTACAAGGTCAGCCCGATCGATGTTGGTCGCGACATCGTCGATCAGCTGCAGCGCGTGAAGCCCGACGTGTGCTTCAACGCCCTGCACGGGCGATGGGGCGAGGATGGTTGCGTGCAGGGCATGCTCGAGCTCTTGCAGATCCCCTACACCCATTCCGGCGTGCTCGCTTCCGCCATCGCCATGCACAAGGAGCAGGCCAAGACCCTGATGCGCGCCGCGGGGATTCCCGTCGCCGAAGGGCGCGTGGTTACCCGGCGCGAGGCGGCCCGCGCGCACGCCATGCCGCGGCCCTACGTGCTGAAGCCGGTCTGCGAAGGATCGAGCGTCGGCGTCTTCATCGTGCGCGAGGATCACGAGCATCCCCCGCAGGAACTCAACGACCCCGCCTGGAAGTTCGGCGACGAGCTGCTGGCCGAACGCTACATCGCCGGCCGCGAGCTGACCTGCGCCGTCATGGGAGACCGCGTGCTGGGCGTCACGGAGATCGTCGCCAACGAGAACCTGCGCTTCTACAACTACGAGGCCAAGTACGCCGACGGGGGCTCGACCCACATCGTTCCGGCGCCGCTTTTACCGAATGTTTACCAATTGGTGGAGAAGTTGACCCTCCAGGCTCACCGGGCTCTGGGGTGCCGCGGCGTATCGCGAGCTGACTTCCGCTACGACGACACGCCGGGTGGCTCGGGCCTTCTGGTGTGCCTCGAGGTGAATACGCAGCCAGGCATGACGGCGACATCGCTGGTGCCCGAGCTTGCGGAGCACGCCGGCCTCTCGTTTCCGGAGCTGGTGAGTTGGATGGTCGAGGACGCGAGTTGCAACAGGTAGAGACGAGCGAAGGCCTTTGGACGCGGGGCGACGAGCCACCGGTGTCCCAGGGGACTGCGCAACTCTCCCGCCGCCTCCTCCAGCAGCGATACCAGCGCCAGCTCAAGGCCCGCAGGCGTATCGCCTGGCTCGCCATCTGGCTTCCGACCACGGTCGCAGGCACGCTCACCGCCGCAGTGGTCGTTGCAGCCTTGGCCGAGGATCACGGCTACTCGCTCCGGAAATTTATCTCAGCGCCCGTGCAGAGCGGCCTCGTGAACGCGGGCTTCGGTCTGCAGCAGGTCTCTCTTTCAGGCCATCGCTTCACGTCCGACAACGACGTCTTCACCGCACTCGACCTGGCCTCCGCCCGCACCATCTTCGACTTTGATGCCAGCGAGGCCCGTCGGCGCATCGAGACGCTGCCGTGGGTCGAGAAGGCGTCCATTTCGCGCGTCTTTCCCGACGCGCTCGATGTTCGGATCTCGGAACGCCAGCCCTTCGCCGTGTGGCGCCTGGGCTCTCGCTCCGCCGTCATCGATCGTAACGGCCGCCCCATTGCCCCTGTTGCCGCCGATGCCATGCCGGGCCTGCCGCGCATTGCCGGCGAAGGCGCCGAGCGCGGTGCCGCTGCGCTGCAAGAAATGCTTGCGCAATATCCCGACCTGCTCCAGCGCGTGCAGCTGGCGGAGCGGCACGCCGATGGACGCTGGAGCCTGCATCTCAAGAACGGTTTCGCGGTGCACCTGCCTCTCGAGAACCAGGGCGAGGCCATCGCGCGCGCCGCGGTGCTCGTTGCTTCAGGCCTTGCCGAGAAGGCCGATGTCGATCTGCGCGAAGGCGCCCGTCCCCTTGCACGTGTGCGAGCCAGTGTAGGCGGCGAACAGCCCCCCAAGGTGCTGCCGTCTCCTGGCCCGCGACGGTCCTGACGGCCCGCTGCCATGCGCAACACCACCCGGACTTCTGAGGCGCGGATCACCGGCCTCGTCGACATCGGAACCGCCAAGACCGCATGCCTCGTGATCGAGCAGGCGACACCCTTGAGCCCAGTGCGGGTTCTGGCCGCCGCCGCCAAGCCCACCAGGGGGTTGAAGGCCGGCGTCGTCGTGGAGATGGACGGCGTGGAGCAGGCCCTCCGCGCCGCCGTTGGCGAGGCCGAGCGTCAGGCCGGTTTCACCTTGCATGATCTGACGCTGGCAGTTGCCTGTGGCCGCATCCAGGCCCGGACATTCGCCGCAGAATGCGCCATCCAGCGCTACACCGTGAGCGAGGCCGACATCGCGCGCCTCATGACCGCGGGCGAGGCCTACGCCAGCAAGGACGGCCGCCTGCTCCTCAGCCTCGATCGTGTCTCTTGCCGCGTCGATGGCGCCTCCTGCGGGGGCGATCCGAACGGCATCGCCGGCAAGACGCTGAGCGCGGATCTCGTCGCCGTCACCGCTGACGAGCCCCCCATCCGCAATCTGATGCACGTCGTAGACCGCGCTGGGTTTGCGACGGAAGCGCTCATTCCTTCACCTCTGGCCGCAGGTTACGGCGCCACCAACGAGGCGGCGCGACGCCACAGCGTCATCGCCGTCGAAATCGGTGCAGGCACAACGCAGCTTGCGATGTTCGCCGCCGGCAAGCTGCTCGTCGCCGAGGTGATACCCGTGGGCGGCAACCACATCACCTTCGACATTGCCCGTGCGCTCTCCGCCTCCCTGCTCGAGGCCGAGCGAATCAAAAAGGACTATGGCACACTCGATCGCGATGCTTCGGCGGCGCAAGCCGTTGTTACGTATCGGTCAGTTGCGTCCTCGGAAGCTGCGGAGCCGCTATTCCAGACCACGAAGGAAGCGCTCCGGCGCATCATCGAGGCGCGGGTAGCGAACCTCTTCCAGCATGTCGCCGAGCGTATCGAGCGATCGGGACTTGCGCATCTCGTGACCGGCCCGCTGGTCCTGAGCGGTGGCACAAGCCTCGTACCGGGCATGGCTGATATGGCTGCTTCGGCGTTCGGCCGGCCAGCCGAGGTCGCTGTTGCACTGCCGCTTGCCGGTTTGCCCGCTGAGTTTTCCGGCCCCGCGTTCGCAACGGTTACCGGAATGGCGCTCGTGCCGCCTGGGTCCGTCTGGCGTGCGGCCGAGCCTGAAAGGCCTGAGGAAGCGGGCGGTTATTTGCAGCGCGTTGGCCAGTGGTTGCGTGGCGGTATTTGACAAGCGTTTTGAAAGTGCCGGTGCAGGCCAGGATGCGGGCTTCCGGCGCGAACCCGTCGAGGCCTCCAATCAAGGCCTCGAGTGAAGCCCGAGTGAGGACTGAGCGATGAAGCCTCGTATCCAGGTGATCGGCGTCGGCGGTGCCGGCGGCAATGCCGTCAACAACATGATCGCCGCCGGCCTGAAAGGGCCGGAGTTCATCGTTGCGAACACGGACGCGCAGGCACTTGCGGCGTCCAGCGCCGACAGGCGCATTCAACTCGGTGCAAGTCTCACCGAAGGCCTCGGCGCCGGCTCCAAGCCCGAAATCGGTGAGGCCGCCGCAGAGGAGGCGGTCGAGGACATCCGCGCCGTCGTGAAAGGCGCGCACATGGTGTTCGTCGCAGCCGGCATGGGCGGCGGCACGGGCACGGGCGCCGCCAGCGTCATCGCGCGCATCGCGCGCGAGTTCGGCATTCTCACCGTCGCCGTCGTGACCAAGCCGTTCACCTTCGAAGGCTCGCGCCGCATGCGTGTGGCCGAGGCGGGCATTGCCGAATTGAAGCGGCACGTCGACACGCTGCTCGTTATCCCCAATCAGAACCTGTTCCGCCTCGCGACGGATAGAACAACGTTCACTGAAGCCTTCCTGCTCGCCGACCAGGTGCTCTATTCGGGCATCGCCTGCATCGTCGACCTGATCGTCAAGGAAGGCCTGATCAATCTCGACCTTGCCGACGTGAAAACGGTCCTGTCCGGCATGGGCACGGCGATGATGGGCACCGGCGAGGCCTCAGGCGACCAGCGCGCGCTCTATGCGGCTGAAGAGGCCATCGTCAATCCGCTCCTCGACGAGGTGACGTTGAAGGGCGCGCGCAGCCTCCTGCTTTCCATCACCGGCGGCCCCGACCTGACGCTGTGGGAGGTCGACGAAGTCGCCAACCGCGTCCGCCAGGAGGTTGATCCCGAGGCCAATATCATCGTCGGTGCCACCTTCGACGAGAGCCTCGGTGATCGCGTACGGGTGTCGATTGTGGCTTCGGGCATGGCCCGCGCAGGAATGGGTCCTGGTCAGCGCGCCCTGCAGCCCCCGGGCCTGCCTCCGCCACACGAGATGCAGCACCGGATCGCGCAGGCGATGGGCCAGGCGCCACCGCCGGTTCCCGGCCACCCCCCCCATCCCACGCACCCGCACGCTGTGAGGGGACCGGGCGCTGCCTGGCAGGCCCCCGGAGGTGTGTATATCCATGAAGCGCCACCGCAATTGGGGCCTCAGGGGCCTGGGATGCACGACCCGAATCATGCAAACCATCAGCAACCCGACCAAAGGCAGCGTCGCCTTCCGCCTCTGCCGGGTGTGGCATCATCGATGTTGAGATCTGCCCGCGACTACTGGGGCAGAGGTGACGTCGAGCATAGGATGCAAGGCATTCCGGAAGAGCCGGCGCATAGCCAGCCGGCGGTTCAGGGATATGAAGAAAAGTCTAGTCTTCTCAGGAGATTAGCCAGCGTCGGAAAGATCCGGCGAAGTGCGGTGGAGCAGCCGTTGGCTGAGCAGCCGATGCCCCCCGAAGACCAGGGCATCGAAGTGCCTGAGACACAAGCAGAACTGCCGGTTTTCTTCGGCCGAGGCAAAGGCAACCAGCGGTGATACGGCAGACTGAGGCGGTGGGGTGCGTCCTAGCGGTAACAGAGCGTAAGAAACCGTGATTTGTCCCCAATCAATACAACACAGTATCGTTTGATTCACGAACCGGGCGAAATTTCGGCGGAAGGCCAAGTCACTAGGCCTTCAAAGTAAGGGGCGCCGAGACCGACCGGGAAGACTGGGGGAGCCAAGTGGTTTTGCGCGGGCACGCGAAGCCACGAGGCCAGGGGATCGAGGGAAGCCGCCACATGTCGAAGCGCTTCATCGGCTCGCGACAGACGACGATCGGCCGCGAGATCGAGCTATCAGGGACAGGCGTCCATTCCGGTGCGCCAGTCGCCATGTTGCTCCATCCAGCCGAGGCCGATGTCGGATATCGTTTCCTGGTCAGTAAGCGCGGCCGAATTGTGGCGGAGATTCAAGCGGATGTCCGCGCCGTCAAGAACCTCACACTCTGCACGGTGATCGGCGACGAGACCGGCGTTACGGTCGGTACGGTCGAACATCTTCTGGCAGCGCTGCGCGGCCTCAACATCGACAACTGCTACATCGAGATCGACAGCCGCGAAGTTCCCATCATGGACGGCAGCAGCGCCGCATTTGTCGCTGCCATCGACGAAGCCGGCATCCGCGAGCTGCCTCAGCCCCGCAAGTTCATCAAGGTTCTCAAGCCCATCCGCGTCCAGGAAGGCGATTGCTGGGGTGAGCTTACGCCCCACTCGAGCTTCCATCTCGACGTCGAGATCGATTTCCCCACGCCACTCATCGGCAAGCAGCGCCTCGCGCTCGAGATCAACGCCGGCTCCTTCCGCAACGAGCTGTCGCGCGCCCGCACCTTCGGCTTCATGCGCGATGTCGAGAATCTCTGGAAGGCGGGCCTTGCTCTGGGTGCTTCCCTCGAGAACACCGTGGCGCTCGCCGAAGACCGCATCATGAACCCCGAAGGTCTGCGCTATCCGCAGGAATTCGTCCGCCACAAGGCACTCGACGCCGTAGGCGATCTGGCCCTGGCGGGTGCACCGCTTCTGGGCTCGTTCCGCTCGGTCCGTGGCGGCCATCGCCTCAATGCCCGCGTCCTGCAGGCGCTCTTCGCCGACCAGGAGGCCTGGACCATGGTTCGCGCACCCTGGGTCCGCGATGCCGTGCCGGCCGAGGTCGCCGTCGGTCTTCCGGCCGTCAACTTCGCAGCCGACCGCTCCTGAACGAAAACGGCGTTGGCGGGCGCGGCCTGTGCGCCTGCCGTGCTAAAGCCACACACATTGCCTAAACAACTGCCTGCAGCGCGAATCTCGTCGTGCTGCCGTTAAAATTGTACGATGTTCCAGCGTTAGCCGTGGGGCGAAGTTTGCAAGTGCTCCACCTGCTCTGGAACTATGCTAGGGGATGATGGCAAGTCGATTCCGGCGCGTCCGGGTTTCGTCTTGCAAAGAATGTCTTCAAGCGCGGCACAGGTTCCTTGTGCGCGGCGCGATGGGAAACAGCGTATGGGTGGATGGCGCATCGCAAGCTGGCTGAGGACGGGCGAAAGCCTGCGCGCCGCTGTTGCGTGCCTCCTCGTCGCTGGCCTCGTGCTCGCGGGCTGCGCCAAATCCAATGAAAACGCCAAGCTGCTCAACCCCGACCCGCCCGACAAAATGTACGCCGAGGCGGACGGCCTGTTGAATCGCGGCGCCTTCAGCGAAGCCGCCCGTAAATTCGAGGATCTCGACCGCGATCATCCCTACGCGCCGGAGGCCCGCCGCGCCATCGTCATGGCGGCCTACGCCTACTACAAGGCGGGCAAGTATCCCGAGGCGGTCGCGTCCGCCCAGCGCTACACGGTCCTGCATCCCGGCACGAAGGACGCTGCACTCGCCCACCACATCATCGCATCCGCCAACTTCGACGAGATCAAGGATCCGATGCGCGACCAGACGGCGACGCGCAAGGCCCTTGCAGAGCTGCGCACCTTGCGACAGCGCTATCCCGACAGCCCCTACGCGCGTCAAGCCGAGAACCGCATTCGCATCGCGATGGACGTTCTCGCTGCCAACGAAATGACGGTCGCGCGCTACTACCAGAAGCAGAACAATTGGGTGGCTTCGATCAACCGCTACAAGGTGGTGGTTTCCGAGTACCAGACGACCGCGCATGTAGAAGAGGCGCTCTACCGCCTCGTCGAAGCGAACATGTCGCTCGGCATCGTCACGGAAGCCCAATCTGCCGCCGCCGTGCTCGGGCACAATTTCCCGAACTCGGATTGGTACAAGCACGCCTACACGCTCCTGAAGTCCGGCGGCGTCACACCGCAGATGAACTCCGGATCGTGGATCAGCAATACGCTGAAGGCCTTCTCGCCCGGTGGCACCCAGAAGGCGCCAGAGCCGAAGCCGGCCGCTCCTTCACCGGGCATGCCGAAGCCTGAGGATATGCCAGCACCACGCGCGCCCGTGCCGTCTTCGGACGTCCCGACCGCATCCACGTCCAGCCCCAAGCCCACCTTCGGCTTCGCCCAGAACTAAGCGATGTAGCCTCCAGCGCCTCAGGGAGCTGCTCCGCGTTTGAATGACTGCGCTTCGCGCCTGTCGATGACGCGGCTGCTTCACAAATTTCGGCTGGCAACCGCGTGAAGCTGCAGGCAGTCTGCGCCGCATGACGGCGAAGCACCCTAAACCCAGATCCCCGGACGAGCTCACCGAGGCCGAGGCCCGGCATGAACTCCAAACCCTCGCGCGCGAAATCAAGCGCCACGACGATCTCTACTACGCCAGCGACGCGCCCGAGATCTCAGATGCCGACTATGATGCGCTGCGCCAGCGCAATGCGGCCATCGAGGCGCGCTTTCCGAAGCTGGTGCGGCCGGACAGTCCGTCCCATCGCGTCGGCACCGCGCCGGTCGAGGCCTTCGGCAAGATCCGCCACGCCGTTCCGATGCTCTCGCTCGGCAACGCCTTTACCGATGAAGACGTCACCGATTTTCTCCAGCGCGTCCGCCGCTTTCTCAACCTGGGGCCTGACGCGCCATTGGAGCTTACGGCAGAGCCCAAGATCGATGGCCTCTCCATCTCTCTCACCTACCAGGAGGGCAACCTGGTGCAGGCCGCGACCCGTGGCGATGGCGAGGAGGGCGAGAACGTCACCGCCAACGTCATGACCATCCGCGAGATCCCCCACAAGCTTTCGGGTCGCGGTGTGCCGGCCTCCATCGAGGTGCGCGGCGAGATCTATCTGGGACACGCCGACTTCCAGAAACTCAACGCCGAGCAGGCCTCCGCCGGTGCCAAGATCTTCGCCAACCCGCGCAATGCCGCGGCGGGTTCATTGCGCCAACTCGACGCCGCGATCACGGCGCGGCGCCCGCTACGCTTCTTTGGTTATGCCTGGGGCGCAGCGAGCAAGCTGCCGGCCGCGACGCAATCGGGCGTCGTGCATGCTTTTGCCGATTGGGGCATACCCACCAACCCGTTGATGCGGGTCTGCGCCTCCGTTGAGGACGTGCTCGCCTACTATCACGAGATAGGCCTCAACCGGGCCACCCTCGGCTACGACATCGACGGCGTCGTTTACAAGGTGAACCGCCTCGACCTGCAGGAGCGGCTTGGCTTCGTCTCCCGCGCCCCGCGCTGGGCCATTGCGCACAAGTTCCCGCCGCAGGAAGCAACCACGATCCTGCATGCCATCGATATCCAGGTCGGCCGCACGGGCGCATTGACGCCGGCAGCGCGCCTCGAGCCTGTCACCGTTGGTGGCGTCGTCGTGTCGAGCGCCACGCTCCACAACGAGGATGAGATCAAGCGCAAGGACATCCGCGAGGGCGACACCGTCGTCATTCGCCGCGCCGGCGACGTCATCCCCCAGGTCATGGGCGTGGTGCTCGAAAAGCGCCACAAGAACGCCAGGCCCTATCACTTCCCCGACAAGTGCCCCGCGTGCGGCAGCCACGCCGTGCGCGAGGTGGACGAGAAGACGGGCCGCGCCGATGTGGTGCGCCGCTGCACCGGCGGCCTCATCTGCCCGGCGCAGGCCAAGGAGCGCCTCAAGCACTTCGTCTCGCGCAACGCCTTCGACATCGAAGGTCTTGGCGAGAAGCAGATCGAGCTCTTCTACGACGACGGCCGCATCATGAAACCCGCCGACATCTTCACGCTCGAGGCGCGGGAGGAGCGCAGGCCCGTCGACGATCGACTGGTGAACAAGAAGGGCTTCGGCAGCAAGTCAGTCGAGAAGCTGTTCAAGGCCATCGATGCGCGCCGCACGATTGCGCTCGACCGTTTCATCTATGCGCTGGGCATCCGCCATGTCGGCGAAACCACGGCGCGCGATCTTGCCAAGGCGCTCGGCACCATCGATGCCTTCAAGCACGCCGTCGCAGCCGCCGCGAAAGGCGGGCGCGACAGCGAGGCCTATGCCGAACTCGACAACATCGAAGGCATCGGCGAGACGGTGGTGGACGCGCTGATCGACTTCTACGCAGAGCCGCACAACGTCGAGGCCCTGGAAGATCTGCTGCAGCACGTTTCGGTGGAGCCCTTCACGCAGACCCGCGCCACGGATTCTCCGGTGGTCGGCAAGACCGTGGTTTTCACAGGCACGCTCGAGAAGATGACGCGCGGCGAAGCCAAGGCGCTTGCCGAGCGTATGGGCGCCAAGGTCACGGGCTCCGTATCTGCCAAGACCGATTACGTCGTGGCGGGCAGCGACGCGGGCTCAAAGCTGACGAAGGCACAGGAATTGGGCGTGACGGTGCTGAGCGAGGAAGATTGGCTGGCCCTGGTCCGCCCTGCCAACTAGATTAACTTATCGCTTATGCGCTTGCGAAAAAGGCGGTGGCATACAACACGTCCGCATCATGAAAGATAAGCAAATTTTAGGAAGTTCTTCAAAATTGTTACCTGCGGCACAGCATATTGAACCCCGAATTGCTTTGCTCCTCTAAAATCCGGCGTAGTGTAAGCCTATCTCAATTTGCGGCGGTAAACCGCAATCAAGGGGTCGTTTCCATGAACATGTTCCAGGGCGGGTTCGAGATCTTCGCGCTGCTCATCATCGTGCTTGCAGTGGCGCTGCTGTGGTCGACGGTGAAAGTCGTGCCGCAGGGCTCAAACTACACGGTCGAGAATTTCGGCCGCTACACGCGCACGCTCCAGCCCGGCCTCAACATCCTGATCCCGGTGATGGAGCGCATCGGCGCCAAGATGAACATGAAGGAGCAGGTGATCGATATTCCCTCGCAGGACATCATCACCCGCGACAACGCCATGGTCACCGTCGACGGCGTCAACTTCTACCAGGTGCTCAACGCGGCAAAGGCCGCCTACGAGGTGGATCGGCTCGAGTCCGCCATCATCAACCTGACGATGACGAACATCCGCACCGTCATGGGCTCGATGGACCTCGACGAGCTTCTCTCCAATCGCGACACCATCAACGCCAAGCTGCTGCAGGTGGTCGACGCCGCAACGGAAGCCTGGGGTGTGAAAGTCACCCGCATCGAGATCAAGGACATCGCCCCGCCGCGCGACCTCGTCGACAGCATGGCCCGCCAGATGAAGGCCGAGCGCGACAAGCGCGCGCAGATCCTCGAAGCCGAAGGCCTGCGCCAGGCCGCGGTGCTGAAGGCCGAAGGCGAGAAGCAGGCGGTGATGCTCGCGGCCGAGGGGCGCCGAGAGGCCGCCTTCCGCGATGCCGAAGCGCGCGAGCGTGCCGCCCAGGCCGAAGCGAAAGCCACCGAGATGGTGAGCGAGGCCATCGCCAAGGGCAACGTCCAGGCCATCAACTACTTCGTCGCCAACAACTACATGAAGGCGCTCGAGGCGATCGCGAAATCCCCCAATCAGAAGGTGCTGATGATGCCGCTCGATGCATCCTCTGTGCTGGGCTCCCTGGCCGGTGTCGCCGAGATTGCCAAGGAGGCTTTCCAGCCCAGAGGCGCCGAAGGTGCGCCAAGCATCACTATGAAGCGCCAGGATCGTGGTAGCGTACCGAGCACGTGACCGTGGCTAGCGCCTGGCTCGTGCCAGGGAGACCGACATGTCCAATCTCGTGAGCATTCTCGGTGGTTTCGGGCCCTGGAACTGGTTCATCTTCGCCGTCGTGCTCTTCACGTTGGAGATGGTCGTCCCGGGCGTGCACTTCCTGTGGTTCGGTGTAGCGGCGGTGGCAACGGGTGCCCTGGCGCTCGCCACCGGCATCACCTGGCCTTTTCAGGTTCTGGCCTTCGGCGCCTTGGCCGTCGCCACCGTGTTCTGGGTCCGCCGCTTCGTGCGCGCCGACGTAGCCGTCAGCGACCTGCCCGACCTCAACGCCCGCGGTCAGCAGTACGTCGGCCGATCCGTGCTGGTCGAGGTGCCGATCGAGAACGGCCGCGGCAAGGTACGCGTCGGCGATACCGTCTGGAGCGCGGAAGGTCCCGACACCCCCGCCGGTGTCCGTGTGCGCGTCACGGGCTCGCGCGGCATCGTTCTCACCGTGGACCATGCTGCGCCGTAAGGCAGCAGCCCCGAGCGCTGGCGCGTGGCTTGTTGCGCTCGTCAGCTTCATTCTCCCCTGGGCTGGCATCGCCTTGATCGTGACCGGGGCCTGGCGGCTCGCACACGAGGGCCGGGCCGAGATATGGATCTTCGCGTTGGGCCTCGCGTTGATCGTGGCTGACGTCATCATCGATTTCGTCTGGGCTCATCCAACGCTTTCCCCCACCGACGAGCCGAGCCTCAATCGGCGCGGCGCCGAACTCATCGGCCGCACCTTTCGCCTGAGCGAGCCCATTGCCGGTGGCCGTGGCATGGCGCGCTGCGACGACACCGTCTGGCAGGTTGAAGGGCCTGATTTGCCTGCAGGACGGCAGGTGCGCGTCACGGGCATCAACGGTATGCTTCTCAGCGTTGAGCCATTGCCTAAGCGCGAAGAAGAGCCGGAGAAACCGATGCCAAGGACCGATGTCGTGATCACCCGCGAGGATGGCCCCGCAGGCGGCCGCTATGTGGCAAGGGTGCCAGGCATTGATGCAGAAGCAGAGCTTACCTTCCGCTCCCGTCCATCAGGGGCCGTCGTCGCTGCGCATACCGGCGTGCCGGATGTATTTCGTGGCCAGGGCCTTGGGCGCCTGCTCGTCACGCGCCTCGTGGAAGATGCCCGCAAGGAGGGCTTCAAGATTATCCCGGCGTGTTCCTATGTGGATGCCGAACGTCGCAAGCACCCCGAGTGGGCCGACGTGTTCGGTGGCTGAGGCTCGCCCCCAGCGCCTCAATCCTCGCGCATTCCGCTTCTAAACGATCGGCGGAAGCGAATTGGTCTATTCGAATTCGTGTTCATGACGCATTCAGGCCGTGCCCTGCACATTGCGACAGGCTCAACTCTTGGAGATGACTTCCGTGACCACTGGTCGGATTTTCGGCGCAACCGCCGCCGCGTTGGCAGTCGCTCTGTTCGCCTTCTCGGCGCAGGCACAGGACAAAGGCACCAAAACAGCCCCCAAGGCGGAAAAGAAGGCTGCGTGCAACAGCCTGAAGGCAGAGACGGCCTGCTCGGCCCGTAGCGATTGCAATTGGGTCGGCGAAGCCAAGGATTCCAAGGGCAAGGTCACCAAAAAGGCCTACTGCCGCGCCAACCCCACGCCGAAGAAGAAGTAACGATCGCTTCGGCACTCCGAAAACCGCGGGGGAAATCCCGCGGTTTTTTAAGAGCAACGCTCCGGGAGTGGCGCATAATCGCTGCGATTCGCTAGCGGAGGTCTCCCCGTGTCAAAGACGATTGCGACGAGAACGATGATTGCACTTGCAGCGGCTGCCTTCACCGCCGTTGCGACAGCCGGCGCGTTCGCGCAGGAGAAGAAGGCCACCACCACCCCCAAGACGACCGTGGCCAAGACCCCATCCGCCTGCAAAGGGCTCGTCGAGACAGCGTGCAAGGGCAAGAGCACCGATTGCACCTGGGTCGCGGCCTCGAAGGGCAAGGACGGCAAAGAGCGCAAAGCCTACTGCCGCTCCAAGCCTAAACCCAAGAGCAAGTAAGCAGCGCAGATCATCCGCTTGCCGTTCAAGGCTCTCGCAGCGGTCTTGCCGCTGCGCGGGCTTTTTTCATTCCGGCCAATGGCGTAATTCTTCCCCGGGTTCATCACGGAGGCCGATATGATCGCGGTAATCTTCGAGGTTCGGCCGGCTGATGGCCGCAAGGACGAGTATCTCGATTACGCCGCGAGATTGCGCCCGGCGCTCGAGACCATGGACGGCTTCATCTCGGTAGAGCGCTTCCAGAGCATCACCGACCCCGGCAAGATGCTCTCGCTGTCGATCTGGCGCGACGAGGCGGCCGTGGCCAACTGGCGCCGTCACGTCGGCCACCGCAACATGCAGAGGCTTGGTCGCGAAGGCGTTTTCAAGGACTATCGGCTTCGTGTCGCCGCCGTTATCCGGGACTATGGTCTCACCGATCGGCGCGAGCAGGCCCCCCTCGATAGCCGCGACACCTTCGAGCACGGCAGGGGCTGAAAATAAAAATCGCCCCGAAAAGGGCGATGCACGGAAACTCACCGATGGGGAGCAGAGCGCCCCCACCGGTGCCTCTTGCTCGGGATTTCTTCGCGCTAATGTCGCGTCTGAAGCCGGTTCATCTGGTCTTTGATGCGTAATTTCTCTTTCTTCAACTTTGCGATTTGTGCGTCGTCCGATCCGGGTCTTGCCAACTCTTCCTGGATCTTCATTTCCAGACTGCGATGCTTTTCGGAAAGCTCTGCGATATGTGCAGTAAGTGACATACGGCCCTCCTAATGGAGTTGAAGCACACCAAGACTGACACGAGCCTGCGGCCTTGTCTAATGTCTCATTGCGTGCAGCGCCGCATGCCTCCGCATTAGGTAAAGCTTGCGTTTACACCATAGCCGCCGCAACCCCTTTCCCACCAATCTGTTAGACAGCGCTCATGCACAGGCTTGCGTTAGCCCCCCTTGTTGGGGCAAAAGGAAGCGCAAAATCAAGGTGCAGGCGGCTTCCCGGTATAGAGCCTCGTCCCTCATGGGACGGCCGATGTTGAGCCGATGCAGGGCCGATGCAGAAAAAACCGGACGAAAACGTTCTGCGAGAACAACTTGCGCTGCTGCGCTCGGAGCATCGCGATCTTGACGATCAGATCGCGCAGCACGAGCAGGCGCTGCTGGCCGATCAGCTTCTCATCCGGCGGCTGAAGAAGCGCAAGCTCGCCCTGAAAGACCAGATCACCTCTCTCGAGGATCAGCTTCTCCCCGACATCATCGCCTGAAACGGGCGCCGGCGCTGGTTGCAGCTTGCAACCGGTGTGCGGCTCCGTTCTAAATCCATTTCTTGTTTTCCCGCACAAAGGAAAGGGAAAACGCGGCGCGAAGGATCACCGCACGGCCATGTCCAAGGAGAGCAAGTCCAAGACGGACAGCAAGCCCCTCGTCGGCATCATCATGGGAAGCCTGTCGGACTGGCCCACCATGAAGCGGGCGGCCGATGTGCTCGATGAACTCCAGGTACCCTACGAGGCAAAGGTGGTGTCGGCCCACCGCACGCCCGACCGGCTCTACGAGTATGCGAAGACCGCCAAGTCGCGCGGTCTGAAGGTCATCGTCGCCGGTGCTGGCGGCGCGGCCCATCTGCCCGGCATGGCCGCTTCCATGACGACGCTGCCCGTGCTTGGCGTTCCCGTGGTCAGCAAGGCCCTTGCCGGGCAGGACAGCCTTCTTTCCATCGTGCAGATGCCCGCTGGTGTGCCGGTCGGCACGCTCGCGATCGGGGAAGCGGGCGCCCACAACGCCGGCCTTCTGGCCGCACAGATCCTCGCACTCTCCGACGATGGCCTCGCAACCCGTCTCGAAGCGCTGCGCGAGAAACAAACCTCCTCGGTACCCGAGGCGCCCAAGCCCGAGAACGAGGGCAAGCAGCCGTGACGACGCCGCTTCCGCCCGGCTCCACCATTGGCATTCTGGGCAGCGGGCAGCTGGGACGCATGCTCGCCATGGCCGCCGCCCGCATCGGTCTGAAGACCCACATCTATTGCGAGGCGAGCGGCCCCGCCTTCGACGTCGCCACCCGCACCACGAAGGCGAGTTTCTCCGACGCTTCCGCACTGGCAAAGTTCGCCCGCGAAGTTCAGGTTGTCACCTATGAGTTCGAGAACGTTTCCAGTGAGACAGCCCGCCTCCTCGCGCCTCACGTAACGTTGCGCCCGTCTCCGCGTGCGCTGGAGGTGGCCCAGGACCGCCTGGCCGAAAAGACGTTCATCACCGGCATCGGCTTTCCCGTGGCACCGTTCCGTCCTGTTGCCACGCTGGCAGACCTCGAGGCGGCGCGTCAGGCACTTGCAGGCGCGGCCATCCTGAAAACACGTCGTCTGGGCTACGACGGCAAGGGCCAGGTACGCATTGCGCCACGCGACAGCTCATCAGATGCCTGGCGCGTGATCGGCGAGACGCCCAGCGTGCTCGAAGGCATGGTGGCGTTCGAGTGCGAGATCTCGGTGCTCGTCGTGCGCGGCGCCACTGGCGAGACCCGCTTCTACGATTGCCCGCTCAATACCCATAAGGGTGGCATCCTGCGCACCAGCATTGTCCCGGCGGGCCTTTCCCATGCCGACCTTGCACGCGCGCAGGAGATTGCTGCAGGCATCGCCGCAGCACTCGACTACGTCGGCGTCCTTGCAGTGGAGATGTTCTACCTCGGCGCACGCGTGCCGCTGCGCGACAGGCTGGTCGTCAATGAGATCGCCCCGCGCGTGCACAACAGCGGACATTGGACCATCGAGGCCTGCGGCATCTCGCAATTCGAGAACCACATGCGGGCCGTCGCGGGCTGGCCGCTCGGTTCCACGCTTCGCCACGCCGACGCCGAGATGCACAACCTCATCGGCGCCGAGGCCAATGATTGGCCGGCACTGGCAGCCAAGCCGGGCGCCTGCCTCCATCTCTACGGCAAGCACGAGGCGCGCGAAGGCCGCAAGATGGGCCACGTGACGTATCTGAAGCCGCTCACCATCGCCTGAAGCCGCCTCATGCTCACCGCCCACGTCGATGGCCGCGCGATCGAGTACCGGATGATCCCGGGCGACGCGCTCAAGCGGCCGACGCTCGTCTTCCTCCACGAAGGCCTGGGCAGCGTCTCGCTGTGGCGTGATTTCCCGGACAAGGTCGCCGCGCGCCTCGGCGCCCGTGCGCTTGTCTATTCCCGCTTCGGCTATGGCGGATCAGATGGCCTGCTGGCCAAGCGCGAGCCGCAGTTCATGCACGAGGAGGCGTTGCACGTGCTGCCCAAGCTGCTCGATCAGCTTGGCGTCGAGAAGCCCCTGCTTGTCGGCCATTCCGATGGCGCCTCGATTGCGCTCATCCATGCAGGTGCCGGCAACCGCCCCGTTTCAGGCGTCGTGGCCATGGCGCCGCATGTCTTCGTCGAGCCCATCTGCATCGAGGCCATCACCAAGGTGCGCGCGACCTACGCGGCGAGCGGGCTGAAGGCGCGGCTTGCCAAGTATCACCAGCGCGTTGATGACGCTTTCCTGGGCTGGGCCGACATCTGGCTCGACCCCCGCTTCCTCGCCTGGAACATCGAGCCGGTGGTCGAAGGCATCACCGCTCCGATGCTTCTCATCCAGGGACATCAGGACGAATACGGCACACTCGCCCAGCTCGACCGTATCACCGCACGGGCGAAAGTGCCGGTTCAGCGCCTCGTGTTGGAGGCCTGCGGTCACTCACCCCACCGCGATCAGGAGGCCGCAGTCGCCGACGCGATCGTTAAGTTTTGCGCCGCCCTGCCATCTTGAGCTGGATGGCGGTTGGCCTGGCAATGACCGCCTCAGTGCGCCTGCGCCGCCGTCTCCTTGTGTTCCGGCCGGATGGTATTCGCCTGCGCCTTGCGCACATTCTCCAGTGCCGCGTGTGCCGCGTTGATACGGCGCACCATGGTGAACAGGTACTCGAGCACTTCCGGCGGAAGTTCGGCCGCGGCGTAGCGGTCAGGGTGATAGGCTTTGGCCAGCGTCACGTACGCCTTGCGGATCTGCTCGTGCGTCGCGTTCTGCGGCACGCCGAGGACGGCGTAGGGGTTCAGGGGCTCGCTGCCGGCAAGCCGGGCCTTCAGGTTGATGCCCTTGGGCACGCCCAGCGGCCGCACCTCGCCGATGCGCGACTTGGCGACGAACATCGTTTCCCCGCCATAGGGCTCGAATTCCAGGAAGTTGCCGGCTCCGTTCAGGACATCGGCCAGCGAGCGGTTGGTCCCCGAAGCGACCACCTTGCCCTTGGCTACCGAACCGTCCGCAAACCGCAGCTCGACCGGGATCGCCAGGGGGTTCACGCTGTCCGCGGTGATGCGCTCGAACATGGCCTCTACTCCGTTAACCGTCCCATTCCGGGACCAATCGAAGGCTGTGCCAGGGGTTTTGCAAGCCGCGTGCTAGCTCGCGAAAGAGGTTCTGCACGCTTTCCTGCTTCATTAGCGGGGCTGGCTATACGGCCCGAAATATGCTACTCCGCGCCCAACTTTGTGCGCTGCAGCATGAGCTGCGGCACGCGAGCGCCCGAATTGCCCCCTCGGCGGCTGCACTCGCAGCGGGACGGGCGCTCCAACCCGATCAGGACAATTTCACAATGGAACTTCGCAACATCGCGATCATCGCGCACGTCGACCATGGCAAGACCACGCTCGTCGACGCACTGCTCAAGCAGTCGGGCGCCTTCCGCGAGAACCAGAAGGTCGAGTCCCAGGCCATGGACTCCAATGACCTGGAGCGCGAGCGCGGCATTACGATCCTCGCCAAGTGCACCTCCATCGTCTGGAAGGACACCCGCATCAACATCGTGGACACGCCAGGCCACGCGGACTTCGGCGGCGAGGTGGAGCGCATCCTGAATATGGTCGACGGCGTCGTCGTGCTGGTGGACGCCTCCGAGGGCCCCCTGCCGCAGACGAAGTTCGTGGTCTCCAAGGCGCTGCGCCAGGGGCTTCGGCCGATCGTCGCCATCAACAAGATCGACCGCCCCGACGAGCGCCATGACGCGGTCCTCAACGAGATCTTCGATCTCTTCGCCTCTCTGGATGCGAACGACGAGCAACTCGACTTCCCCGTGGTCTATGGCTCGGGCCGCGACGGCTGGATGGCAACCGATCCCGCCGGCCCCAAGGTCGATCTCGCACCCCTTTTCGAGCTGATCCTCCGCCACGTCCCACCGCCGAAGGTGGATCCCGGCCCCTTCACCATGCTGGCCACCACCCTCGAGGCAGATCCATTCCTGGGCCGCATTCTCACCGGGCGCGTGCGTTCGGGCAGCCTGCGCCCCAACCAGCCCATCAAGGCGCTTCGCCGTGACGGCACCCTCATCGAGACGGGCCGCGTGACGAAGGTTCTGGCTTTCCGCGGCCTGGAGCGCACCGCGGTGGATCTGGCGGAAGCAGGCGATATCGTCGCCATTGCCGGCGTCACGGAAGCAACCGTCGCCGACACGCTGTGCGACCCATCGGTCGAGACGCCGCTTCCCGCCCAGCCGATCGACCCGCCGACGCTCGCCATGAACTTCCGCATCAACGACGGGCCGTTCGCAGGCCAGGAAGGCGACAAGGTACAAAGCCGCGTCATCCGTGATCGCCTCCTCAAGGAGATCGAGCGCAACGTCGCGATCCGCATTCGCGAGAACCCGGAAGGCGACAGCTACGAGGTGGCAGGCCGCGGCGAGCTTCAGCTCGGCATCCTCATCGAGAACATGCGCCGCGAGGGCTTCGAGCTCACGGTTTCGCGCCCCCAGATCGTCTCACAGGTCGATGAGAAGACGGGCCAGAAGCTCGAGCCCATCGAGGAAGTCATCATCGACGTGGATGAAGCGCATTCGGGCATCGTCGTGCAGAAGCTGTCCGAGCGCAAAGGCGAACTGCGCGAGATGCGGCCCTCGGGCGGCGGCCGCACCCGTCTCGTCTTCTACGTGCCGACGCGTGGCCTCATCGGCTACCAGGGCGAACTGCTCACCGATACGCGCGGCACCGCAGTGATGAACCGGCTGTTCCACGCGTATGCCCCGTTCAAGGGCGACATCCCAGGCCGCCGCAACGGCGTACTCATCTCCAATGGGATGGGCGAGGCGACGGCCTATTCGCTGTTCTACCTGCAGGAGCGCGGCTCGATGATGATCGACCCGCAGACGCGCGTTTACGAGGGCATGATCGTCGGCGAGCACAGCCGCGACAACGACCTCATCGTCAACGTCGTCCAGGGAAAGAAGCTGTCGAACGTGCGTGCCGCCGGCAAGGACGAAGCGCTCATTCTCACGCCGCCCATGAAGATGTCGCTCGAACGCGCAATGAGCTACATCGAAGATGACGAGCTCGTGGAGATCACCCCGAAGTCGATCCGCTTGCGCAAGCGCTGGCTGGACCCCAACGAGCGCAAGAAGCGTGAGCGCTCGCGCGAAGCGGCCTGATAGGCTTCAGGAAGACTGAAAAAAATATCGCGCGGCAATCAATGCCGCGCGGTTTTTTGTTTGATCGATTGAGCGAAGCTTACAGCGTGCACATGGTTGCGGCGCTGGACGCGTCGTGGTTGGCCGGCGTTTCTTCGACGTTGAGCGACTTCACCACGCCGTCCTCGACAACCATCGAGTAGCGCTTCGAGCGCAGACCCATGATGCGCGCCGTCATGTCGAGGTCGAGGCCGACCTTCTTGGCGAACTCGCCATTGCCGTCAGCGAGCATCATCACCTTGCCCTCGGCGCCGTAGTCCTTGCCCCACTGCGAGAGGACCAGGATGTCGTTGGTCGAGGTGCAGGCGATCAGGTCGAAGCCCTGGGCCTTGAGCTTGTCGTGGTTCTGTACGTAGCCCGGCAGGTGCTGCTTGCTGCAAACGCCAGTGTAGGCGCCGGGCACCGCGAACAGGGCCACTTTCTTGCCACCGAAGATCTCGGCGGTCTTCAGCGGCTTCGGCGCGCCGTCGGCGCCCATGGTCATGAAAGTCGTATCGGGCAGGCGATCGCCGACCTTGATCGTCATGGAACTGTTCCTTGTTTGATTGTGCGTTTCGAATTGCGGGCGCGTGAAGACCACGCGAGGCGCGGCAATCTAGGCCGTCCCCGTCCGCAAGCCAAGCCACCGCTTCATGACATCCGCGCGATCAGGGCAGCTTCCATTTGGCTTCCGTGGCGCCCTTCTCGCTCACCAGTGTCAGGGTGAGTTCCTTTCCCTTCAGGTCCTGTGCCGTGGCCGGTGTGAGGGCCGCTTCGAAGCGTTGCACGTCCGGCGCGCCCCCTGAAACCTTCTTTGTCATAGGCACGTAGATGCTTTCCGGCGCCTCGATGAAGAGATCGGCCGCTTCCGCCCTGCCGGCAGTCCGCGCCTCCACCAGCAGCCTGGGGGCGGGGCCTGCAAGCTGCGCGTCCATGCGCAGGACTTTGGGCGCCTGGGGCTCGCCTTGGCCCGCAGGCTGGGGAACCGCTTTCCACGCCTCGCGGATGAAATCCGGCAGGCCCATGGGCTTGTTGCTGGTGGCAATCTCTGCCTCGAGCTTTGCCTCTGCCGGTACGCAGATGTCCTTGCAGAGGCCGATTTCCAGCTCCAGCCTCACCTTCGTTGGCGTGCCCGGCACCTTCGCTTCGATGACCAGCGGAAACACGACCTTGTGCTTGTACCCGATGGTTTCCGCGGCTGGCTCGGCGATGCGTTGCGGCGCGGGATAGAGCACCTCTACGGTCCTCACGTTGTCGGATTTGTCCCACTCGATCTGTGGCGGCACGCCTGCATCTCCCGGCATGCGCCAGTAGGTTTTCCAGCCCTCCGCGATTTCAAGCTCCAGTGCGCCGTTCACTTTCGTATCGGACTTGCCGGAGAGGGTATGCAGCCGCACCCGCGATCCGCCGTGAAGGTCGACCCATTGCGTGGCCACCGCAGCGGTATCCTTCGACTGTGCCTGTGCCGTGCACATGGCCATTGGCGCGAGCCCCAGGGCGAGGCAAAGCCCGGCAAGCAAGCGCCGCAAAGTCGAACGATGAAGCAAATGTCCTCTCCTTGAAGTTGCCGCAGGCCGTGCGCTGCTAAGCCTGGCGCCGCATTCGTAGTTTCCCGTAGGGCAAAGCTTTTCTTGGCGCAAATCAAGCTGGAGAACGAGAATGTGATCGCCCACCCCCCTCTTCCAGCAGCTTTGATTACCCGCTAGTCTTCCTCCCATGCGAGCACCGAAACGACGCAAGCGTGTAGTTGGCAATGATGGCTTTCTGGAAGGCCAGCTGCTCGTCGCCATGCCGCTGATGACGGACAAGCGTTTCGCGAAGTCGGTCATCTACATGCTCGCGCATTCCGATGAAGGCGCCATGGGGCTCATCATCAACCAGCACGCGCCCAACATCAGCTTCCCGGAACTGATGAAGCAGCTGAGCCTCGCACCGCAGGCGGACGAGGAAGAGCTTGAGGTGGCAAGCGACATTCCCGTGCATCTGGGCGGGCCCGTCGATACCCAGCGCGGCTTCGTGCTGCATACGCCGGACTATTGCTCGCAGGACTCCACCCTCTCGATCGATCCGCGCGTCTCGTTGACGGCCACGGTCGATATCCTGAAGGCGATGGCGGGCGGCCGCGGTCCCAACCGCGCCATTCTCGCACTCGGCTACTCCGGCTGGACCGCCGGCCAGCTCGAGAGCGAGATCCACGCCAATGGCTGGCTGCATTGCCCGGCCGACCCCGACATCGTGTTCCATCCCGACATCGACACGAAGTATGAGCGTGCGCTGTCCCGCATCGGCATCGACCCGTCGCATCTGGTGAGCCAGGCCGGCCACGCCTGATCCGCGCCACTGCGCTGGCCGAAACGTTTTCCCAAACCTTGATAGACGCGCAGGGCCCCGCGCGCTGTTTCAGCCCTTGCCGCCCTCGACAGCCGAAAGCGGTGGCCGCGGCGGTGCGTCCAGGTCCGGCGGCGGCGGCGGAGTTGTGCGCCGCCCTGCGAGCTTCGCAAGGCTCTCGGCGATGCCTGATGGCAAGATCGCGAAATCCGATCCATCACCATCGCGCTTCCCAGCGGACTGGCCCACGGCGGGCGGTGCTGCGGGTGGCGACACCATGCGAGGCGCTGTCGGGGGGCCTGTCCGCGTCGTTGCTGCCGGGGCAGGCGGCGGCTGCAGCCCGCCTCGCGCCGCAGGTGGCGGCGGAGGGAAGGGCAGCGACGAGGTGCTGGTCGGTAAGGGCGGCATCGCAGCAGGCGCCGAAGGCGGTTGCGTAACAACCTTCGCCTGCGTCGTTGCCTGTGGGGGCGATGCAAAGCCCGGTGCAGGCATTGGCGGCGTCACCCCCGGCGGCACCGGTCGGCCCGTCGTCTCGCTGCCCGTGAGTACGCGCGACTGTGTGATCGGCGTCGTCGGCGGCCCCGTGCGGCTTGTCGGCTCCACTGGCCATCCCGAGAACGGAACGGCCTTTGAGGCATCAGGAGGCGCGGAGGCCGGCATCTGTCCAGCGGGCGCTTTCGGCAACGGAGGTGGCACGTAGCTGGGTTGCGCCGGCGCAATGGAACTGTTGCGCGGGTCCGAAGGCTCCGGCGCCCCGCGCGGCGATGAAGGCGCCACCGGCGGCGGAGGAAAGCCCGCCTGCACCTGCGCCCGCGTCACGATCGCAGGGAACGCACCTTGCCCCGGGCCGGGCGGTGGCATGGCTCCGGCGGGAGCAGGCCCAGGTCCGGAACTAGACCCGGACCCAGGCATCCCCACGCCTTGCCCATTGGCAGATGGATGCGGGCCACGTGGCGCCATGCCCACGGGCATCGGCTGCGATGGTTGCGCCGATGCGGGTGCTTGCTTCGCAGGCGCAGGAGCCGCTGGCAGTTCTTCCTCTACCGTTTCCTCGGTCGTGAAACGTTTGCGCAGCAAGCTCTTCTTGATGCGTCGCTCGGCCTTCCGCGCCACGCGCAACAGCTGCATCACATCGCGCTCGGCCATGGGCTCGCTGTAGTAGAAGCCCTGGCCGTACTCGCAACCGATGGAGCGCAGGAAGCCCACGTCGTCCTCGGTCTCGACGCCCTCCGCCACCACCTTCTTTCCAAGCTCGTGCGACAGCGCCACGATCGACCGCAGGATCGTCGATCCGCTGCCGTCTTGTCCCGAAGCAGCGAGGAACGAGCGATCAAGCTTGATGGTGTCGAACGTGAACTGGTTGAGATAGGACAGCGAGGAATAGCCCGTGCCGAAATCGTCGAGAGCTAGTCCGGCGCCCGCATCGGCAAGCTGCCGCAGGACGGCCGTCGCCTTCTCCGGGTTCTCCATCGCCAGCGATTCCGTGATCTCGAGCCGCAGCGATCCCTTCGGCAACACGGCCCGCGCCAGGATATGGCGCACCTCGTTGACGAGGTCGGGCTTGAACAGCTGGCGGCTCGACACGTTCACGCTGACGAACACGGGATTGTCCGGCCGGAACAGTTCTTTCTGCCACTTGGCAGCTTCCTGCACCGACTGGGCAAGCACGTACGAGCCCAGCTTCTCAATCAGGTCGCTTTCTTCCGCGATGGGAATGAAATCGGAAGGGTTGAGCGTCCCGAGGCTCGGATGCTCCCACCGCACCAGCGCCTCGAAGCCTGCGAGCGTCTCTGTCGGAAGGTAGAAGATCGGTTGATACAGCAGTTTCAGCTGCTTTTTCTCGATGGCCTTGCGCAGATCCGCCTCGAGTTCGGGTCTGCCACCCTTTTCGCCGCGCATCTCGTTGGAAAAGATCTCGATGCGGTCCGTGCCGCCGCGCTTGGCGCGATACATGGCGATTTCCGCTTCACGTAGCAGCTCGGCCGGATCATCATCCGGGCCATCGTAGATCGAGATGCCGATCGACGCGGTCAGCACCACGTCCTGGCCCGCGATGTTGATCGGCGCGCGCAGCGAGCGGCGCACGGCTTCCGCCAGCATGGCGAGTTCGCGCGGATCGGACTGGTTCAGCAGAAGCAGCGCGAATTGATCGCCGCCGACACGTGCCAGCGTATCTTGAGGTCCAAGATTGCGCGCAAGCCGCCGCGCTACAGTCAGCAGCAGGCTGTCGCCCACCACCAGGCCGAATGCCGAGTTCGCGTTCTTGAACTTGTCGATGTCGACGAACAGCAATGCCGGCCGCACCAGCGGCTCGAGCGTCGCCCGTTTGGCGGCGATCCCGAGCCGATCCAGGAACAGCTCGCGATTGGGCAGCCCCGTCAGCGCGTCGTTCACGGCATCTTGCATCAGCCGTTCCTGCGCGCGCTTGGTATCGGTGATGTCGCGCATCAGGCCGACGCATCGCAGGTTGCGATGATCGGAGGAGGGGATGCTGGCCGCGTCGAGTTCGAACCAGTGATACGAGTTGTCCGCATGCCGCAGGCGGAACTCGATCTTGAGGTCGCCGCCCGAGCGTTCCTTGATCGAATTGAGCAGCAGCTTGAAGCGCTCGCGGTCGGCGGGGTGCATGTGCCGGCCGAAATCGTCCGTCTTGGTGGATAGCCGCCCCGGGTCCAGTCCCAGGATCGCCTCGACGATCGGGCTGACGTTGATCTCCTCGCGCCGCGCGTTCCATTCCCACACGGCCGCGCCCGCGCCTTCGATCGCGAGCGACCGCACCTGGCTCTCGCCGGGTTGCGTCCCGTACAGCGGTTCGAGCGTCCGGAAGGCATATTGCGTGACCGTGAACCCGATCAGCACCACGATCATGACGAGGCCCGCCGTGAGGCCGAACGTCATCACGTCGCCGCCGAGCCTGCCAGTAAAGATCATCG
The DNA here is from genome assembly GCA_039808585.1 of Hyphomicrobiaceae bacterium. Classification (GTDB taxonomy): domain Bacteria; phylum Pseudomonadota; class Alphaproteobacteria; order Rhizobiales; family Hyphomicrobiaceae; genus AWTP1-13. The sequence goes on from JBDHTJ010000006.1 coordinate 49,621, forward strand.
CCGCGCCAAACATCCAGACGAGCAGCAGCGTCCAGGTGGGGATCAGCGACAGCGCCCGGTCCTGGCCTGCAAGCGCGAGGAACATCGTCAGCGCCGCGCCGCCACCGGCGATCGCGACGCACGACAGTCGCGCGAATGTGGCAGCCAGGCGCGGATCGAGGAACGCAACTGCGATCAGCGACAGCTGCGCCACGATCCACATGCCGAGCAGCATGCGCAGGAAGCTGTGCCAGGCGTTCAGCCTCAGGAACACGGACGTGAAGATCAGAAGGCTTGCCGCCATCGTCGCTTCCGCCGCAGCGCGATACTGCGCGTTCTCCTCCGGCTTGATGTTGAAGAGCTTGTGCCAGAAGCCGAAGTCCACGCACAGGTAGGCGAGCACTGCCCACGTGAACACCGCCGCAGCCGGGAATATCGCCTTGTGGTTGGCGGCGAACACGGCAGTCAGAAAGATCGCGAGCAGGCCCGTGATGCCGAGCATGATGCCGTTGAACAGCTGCCGATCACGGCTCTTCTGCTCGTACTCGATCGACTTCCACAGTGCGAGGCGCGTGAAGTGCTCCGACGACATCTCGGCAACGAACGTCACCGTTTGCCCCGGCTCCAGCGTCAGGCGGAACACATCCGCCCGGTCGTTCTTGATGCGCTCGGGCACAAAGCCCACGGATGGCGTCACCGCCTCGATGCGCCGCGCGTCGAGATCCGGCCACACGATGCCGGAACCCACGGTGTTGTAACGGTCGGCCGCGAGCCAGCGCTCGAGCGGCTTGTCCGTGGTGTTGGTCAGCGCGAACACGAACCAGCTGGGGTTGGTGCCGGATGTCTGGGCCCGGACCGACATGCGGCCCGAAACGCCGTCTGCGCCCGCCGCAGTTTCAATCTGCAGGATATCGCCCTTGCCGTCGTGCGCTTCGCCGAGCGCGGTGATCTCCAGGCGATCGAGATCATTGTTCACCGCTATCGACTTCAGCGCATGCGCGGGAAGCGGCAGGCAGGCCACGAGCATCATCGCGAAGAGCAGGCGGAGGGCCACGGCGAACCGCCCCGCGCCAGACAGCGCGGGCAGGCCTGCTGCCGACTTTGCCTCCCCCTTCACGCGCTCAGGCCCCTTTCAAGGATCGTCCGACAACCGGGCATAGAGGTCATGGTCCTCCCAGACCCCTTGGATCTTCAGATACTTACGCGCAACCCCCTCGTGCCGGAAACCGGTCTTCAACAGCACCTGGGCACTGGCCGCATTGTTGGGCATGCAGGCGGCCTCCAAGCGGTGCAGACCGAGCGTGCTAAAAGCCAGCTTGGTCAAGGTGTTGACGGCGTCGGTCATGTAGCCCTTGTTGGTGTAAGGCAGGCCGATCCAGTAGCCCACCGCCGCCGATTGCGACACCCCTCGACGCACGTTGCTCAGTGTTACGCTTCCAAGCAACGTCCCATCCGCTTTGTGCACGACAAAAAAGGCATATCCCTGGTCCTCGCGGGCCTCCCGCTGATATTGCCGCAGCCGGCGGCGGAAGGAGGAACGGGAAAGCTCATCCCGCGCCCATTGCGGCTCCCAGACGGACAGGTGCTGGCGGCTCAGCGCGCGCAGCTGCGCCCAGGCCGAGTAGTCGCCCATGGCCGGCGGGCGCAGGTGCACGGCGAGGCCATAGGCCTCTGTCTCGACGTCGAAACCTGTCGACCTCAGGAATGCCATGGGCTTGGGGCGCTTCTCCGCGACCGGTTGCGGCTGTTGATCATGCGGCGGCTGCCTGCAGCGCCTGCGCTGCATAGGCCTCGCTGCTCTGTCCCGAGCCGACCACAGCCACAGACGCGATGCCGGACACCAGCCCTTCCGCAAAGCCGCGGATGGCTTCGGCGTCCACCGCATCGATGCGCTCGACCAGCTCCGGCGTATCGATCAGGCGGCCGAAAACCAGCAGCTGCCGCGCCATCTGCTCGGCACGCGCACCCGAGCTTTCCAGCCCCATCAGCAGCCCCGCCTTGATCTGTGCCTTCGCCCGCGAGACTTCGGCCTCGGCCGGCCTGTGCGCCGCCGCTTTGCCGAACTCCTGGCCCACCACGTCGATCAGCTCGCCCAGCGCATCGTGCCCCGTAGCGGCATGCACGCCGAACAGCCCCGTATCTGCCAGGGCCCACATGCTGGAGTAGATGGCGTAGCAGAGCCCTCTCTTTTCGCGCACCTCCTGGAAGAGGCGGGAGGACATGCCACCGCCGAACAGGCCTGAGAACACCTGGCCGGTGTAGTAGTCCTTCATGCGGTAGGAGGGGCCGGAGAAGCCCAGCACCAGGTGGCTTTGCTCGAAGGGCTTAGCCGAGGTGCGCGGCCCGCCGACATAGCGGGCGGCTTCGAACCGCCCGTCCGCTCCCGGGGTCATGCCCCCCAGCAACGCCTCGGCCTGGCGCACGATGGCGTCGTGGCTGAGATTGCCGGCGGCCGACAGCACCATGCGGCTCGCCACGTAGTGTTGATTGAGGAACCCGCGCAGATCCTTCGCCATGAAGCTCGTCACGCTCTCGGCCGTGCCGAGGATCGGACGACCGATGGACTGCTGCGGGAACGCGGCTTCCTGCAGAAGTTCGTAGGCCAGTTCCTCGGGGCTGTCGCGTGTGCCGGCGATCTCCTGCAGGATCACCTCGCGTTCGCGCTCCAGCTCGTCCTCGGCGTAGCGCGGCGCCTGCAGGATATCGGCGAGGATGTCGAGGGCGAGGGGCACGTCCGCCTTGAGCACGCGCGCATAGTACGCCGTCGTCTCAAGGCTCGTCGCCGCGTTCAACTCGCCGCCCACGGCCTCGATCTCTTCCGCAATGGCGATGGCCGTACGCCGCTCCGTACCCTTGAACGCCATGTGCTCCAGGAGATGCGAGATGCCGTGCTGCATCTCCGTCTCGTGCCGCGCGCCGGCCGAAACCCAGATGCCGAGCGAAACCGTCTCCACGTGCGGCATGTGATGCGTGACGACGCGCAGGCCATTTGCAAGCGTGCTGACGTTGGTGAGTATGTCTGTCATCGTGCGACTCAGCCCCTTGCCGCCGACGAGCGCCCGGCGACGAACTTCTTTACGGCAGCAAGATCGTTCGGAAGCACGGTGATCCTTTCAGGGTCGGAGAGGAGAGAGGAAAGGCGTGGCGGCAATCCGGGCCTGTCGCCCGTGATCGCCTCCATCGCATCGGGAAACTTGGCAGGATGGGCGGTGGCCAGGACCACGCGCGGCACTGTCCCTTTCGGCAGCGTCTTTTCGGCTGCAACGACACCGCAAGCTGTATGCGGGTCCAGCAAGTAGCCGCTGTCCTTGCGCACGCGGGCAATGCAGGCCGCAACGTCCGCTTCGCTGGCGCTCGCCGCGGTGAAGTCCTGCTGCAACCGCGTTTGCACCTTCTCGCCCAGGCGGAATTGCCCCGACTGCGATAGCTCGCCCATGCGGCCCCGCACCCACGTTGCATCCCGCCCTGAGGCCTCGAACAGATAGCGCTCGAAGTTCGAGGAAATCTGGATGTCCATCGAGGGAGACGACGTCACCGCCACGCCCCGCACCTCGTAGGCGCCTTCCGCATGCGCCCGGCGCAGGATGTCGTTCTCGTTCGTGGCAATGGCGAGCTTCTCTATGGGAAGGCCCATGTTGCGCGCCCCGAAGCCCGCGAAGATGTCGCCGAAGTTGCCGGTCGGCACCGCGAACGACACGGGCCGGTGTGGCGCTCCCAACGCCGCTCCTGCCACCAGGTAATAGGTGATCTGCGCCACGATGCGCGCCCAGTTGATGGAGTTCACCCCGGCAAGCCGTACGCCATCCCGGAAAGCGAGATCATTGAACATCGCCTTCACCAGCGCCTGGCAGTCGTCGAAGGTGCCATCGACGGCAACCGCGTGCACGTTGTCCTCGCGCGCTGTCGTCATCATGCGGCGCTGGACGTCCGACACCCGTCCATTGGGAAACAGGATGATGCAGTCCACCCGCCGCGAGCCGCGGAATGCCTCGATGGCGGCGCCCCCCGTATCGCCCGATGTGGCGCCCACGATCGTCGCCCGCTCACCGCGCTCGGCCAACACTTTGTCCATCAACCGGGCCAGGAGCTGCATCGCCACGTCCTTGAAGGCGAGCGTCGGGCCATGGAAGAGTTCGAGAATCCAGAGATTGCGGTCGATCTCGACGAGCGGCGTCACGGCCGGGTGCCCGAAGCGGGCATAGGCCCCACGCGCAAGCTCCAGGATCTCGGCCTTGCGAGCGCCGCTGGCGCCGGCAAAGGCCGCAACCGTATCCGTCGCCACCTCGGCGAACGATTGGCCCGCCACCCGCGCGATGTCGACTGCTGCCAGCTTTGGCCACGCCTTCGGCACGTAGAGGCCGCCGTCACGGGCGAGCCCCGCAAGAAGCGCCTCGTCGAAACCCAGTTCCGGAGCTTCTCCGCGGGTCGAAATGTAGGATACGGCGGCCAAGGGGAAGCCTTCTCTCAAGCGTGGTGCGAACCGGGGGTAGAGTAGGCGGCGCCTGCGGCCGGAACAAGGTCGATGGCACCTCAATGACGGCCGCCTCGCGCCGCTCGCGTCGGCCTGGGCAGCTTGCCGAAAAGCGAGCAAAGCCCGCATCTTAGGCCGCTTTGGCGCGCAGCCGGCCCCGCGCGAAAACGGCAAAGACTCCGATCAAGGTGCCTGCCAGCCCATACCAGGTGAGCGCGTATTCCAGGTGCCGATTCGGGATCTCGAGCCGTGTCACCCCCGCCTTGGGCAACCCTGCGGCTGGCGTCATGGCCGCATCCGCCTCGACGATCACGGGTAGCGTCTCGACGGTCCCACCCGCAAATGCCGATCGGGAGAGCCCGTCCGGGTCTGCCCAGTACCAAATGTTGCGGCCAACGTCGTTCACGGGTGTGAAGCGGCCGGTGCGCGGGTGCCGCAGCAGCCCCGTCACCGTCGTCTCACCTTCGATAATGCCCTCCTGGCGGGATGTCGGCGCTTTTTGCGCATCGGGCACGAACCCCCTGTTGATCCAGACCACCGTGCGGCCCGTGACCATGAGGGGCGTCAGCACATGCCACCCCAGGCCCGACCGCTCCGGCGCGTAGAGATAGCGTTCCATGTCGTTGAGATAGCGCCCCTGCACCTTGACGTGAGTGTATTCGAGGTCGGGATCCTCGTGCGTGGCCGTCACGAGGTTGACGAGTTCGACGGGCGGCGCGTGCACGCGCGCGGCGATCTTCGCGACGATCGCCTCTTTCCAGGCTTTGCGCTGCAGCTGCCAAGTGCCGAGACCCAGCAGCACCGCGAGCGCGGCCAGCGCCATGATCGCCGGCGCCACGAGACGGGCTTCAACGAGACGTTTCAGCATCGAAGAGGGCCTCTACGAGGTGGCGGCCGAAGTCAGCTCGTCAGTGTCAGGCGTCCCTCCTGCGCCTTGTGCTTGAACTGCAGGGCGATCAGGGTCGCCTTCAGCACGCGGAGCAGGAAGAAGGCAAACAGCGGCGTCAGCACGCCCCAAAGCACAACGTGCACCCACACGGGCGGCCCGACGCGGAACTCGAGAATGAGCGCCCCGCCGAGGATCACGAAGCCCAGGATGAAGATCGCGAACACCGCCGGGCCATCGCCGGGATCGGCCGCAGCGTAGCTCTGCCCGCACACGTCGCACTTGTCGCGCAGGCTCAGGCCGGAACGGAACAGCTTGCCCTGTCCGCAGCGTGGGCACCGCGCCTTCAGGCCCGCCACGAACGGGGAGACGCGGGGGAATTCATCTTGGCCAGGTGTCAGGCTGCTCATGGCTTACTCCATCATCAGCGGATCAGTTCGCCCACTTCCATCCAAACCCTCGAACGGCGAAGGGCGGCCCTTCTGAAGCCGCCCCTCCCGAAGTTTACGTGGATGCGTCGTGCGCAAACGTCAGTGCGGTGCCGGCGTCCCTGCGAACCAGACGTAGATGCACAGGAACAGGAACAACCAAACCACGTCCACGAAGTGCCAGTACCAGGCGGCTGCCTCGAAGCCGAAATGCTGCTTCGGCGTGAAGTGTCCGGCCAGCGCGCGGAACAGGCAGACCGCCAGGAAGATCGTGCCGATGATCACGTGCGCGCCGTGGAAGCCCGTGGCCATGAAGAACACGCCGCCATAGAGGTTGCCAGAGAACTTGAAGCCGGCGTGCATGTACTCATAGGCCTGGCACGCCGTGAAGATCACGCCCAGGACGATGGTGATGGTCAGGCCCCACACCAGCCCCTTGCGGTCGTTCTCCAGCAGCGCGTGGTGCGCCCAGGTAACGGTCGTGCCCGAGGTGAGCAGGATCAGCGTGTTGACCAGCGGCAGGCCCCACGGATCGAAAGTGCCCTTGAACGCTTCCGAAGGCTTCGGCGGGAAGTGGCCACCGGTGATGCCGTTGCGCTCCACCATGCCCAGGATTTCTTTGCCGCCTTCGACCACGCCGTTGTTCGTGATGTCGAGGCTGTGCACGGCCCCGGGGAACAGCGCGGCATCGAAGAACGCCCAGAACCAGGCCACAAAGAACATCACCTCGGAGGCAATGAACAGGATCATGCCGTAGCGCAGGTGCAGCTGCACGACAGGCGTGTGGTCGCCCGCGTGTGCCTCCTTGATGACGTCGCGCCACCACATGAACATGGTCAGCAGGATCAGCGCGATGCCGATGTAGAATACCGTCGGTCCCTTCAGGCCGAAGAGCCCCTCGCCCCCGCCGGCCGACCGCATCCACACGATCAGACCGATAGCCCAGACAAAGGCCGAAAGCGATCCAAGTGCCGGCCACGGGCTCGGATTTACGAGATGATAGTCGTGATGTTTGGCGTGTGTGTCAGCCATCTTGCGAAGCTCCTGCTCCCTCGATCCCCTGTGCCGGCGGTCCGGCCTCTCGTTTCACCCGGCCCCCAAAATGGGCCCGTCTCGATCTCTTTCGCGCCTGTCGTCTCGTCTGTCGTTTCGCTCCCGCAACCCAGTCACCCGGTCTTGCCGTCCCGCTTCTCGGCGAGGCCTGGCTTCGGTGCGACAGGATAGAAGGTATAGGAAAGCGTGATGTGCGTGATGCCGCGGGCGTCCTTGTCGTTCACGATCGCCGGATCGACGAAGAAGCTGACGGGCATGTCGATGGATTCGCCCGGCGCCAGCGTCTGCTCCTTGAAGCAGAAGCACTCGAGCTTGTTGAAGAATGGGCCGGATTGCTCCGGGAAGACGTTGAACGTCGCCGTGCCCCTTATGGTGTGATCCGACGTGTTGGTGGCGCGGTAGAGCACCAGCGTCGTCTCGCCGAGTTTCACATCGACCGTTCGCTGCACCGGCTCGAAGCTCCACGGCATGCCGGGGCTGACGTTCGCATCGAAGCGGATATTGATGGTGCGGTCGAGAACCTTGTCCGAGGGCTTGCTGGCGATCCGCGGCGTGCCATCGATGCCGGTCGCCTCGCAGAACAGGCGGTAAAGGGGAACGGCGGCGTAGGAAGCGCCCACCATCGCCACCACGACGCCCGCGCACCAGACGGCCGTGCGCCGGTGCCGGCGCGCATTGGTCGCGTCCTGCAGCTGTCCCGGTGCTTTCTGTCCGCTCACGTTCATGGGTCCGTTTTGACTTTCAACTTCCGCTCGAGCGCCTAGAGAGGTCTGTTCATCACGTTGCCGCCCAGCCGCACGATCGTGGCTACGTAGAACATCACCACCATCAGGCCCAGCGCCACCGCAATGGCGATCGACCGCATCCTGCGGCGCCGCTCGATTTCCTTCTGTTCGTTCTCGTCCGTGACAATCTCCATC
>JBDHTJ010000007.1:0-54725 GCA_039808585.1 Hyphomicrobiaceae bacterium
ACTGATCGAGAGAAAGCACATGACAGAACGCATCCGCAACCGCACGGTGAGCTTCCAGCATCCGTTCAGGCTATCCGCAGTGGACAGCGATCTGCCGGCCGGAACCTATTCGGTGGAGACGGTCGAGGAGCAGATCGATAGCCTTACTGTCGTCGCCTTCCGGCGCGTTTCAACCACGATGACCGTCCCGAACGGCGTGGGGTCGCGCCAGGTCATCACCGTCAGTCCCGAAGAACTGGAGACGGCGCTCGAGAGAGATGCGCGCCTTGGTGCATAGGTGCCGCTTGGCCAGCTGGGTTCCGCTTTGCAGCACGGCACGGCACTTGCCAAGGCCTCCGGCAATTGCACCGGGAACCCTGCCTTAAAATTCCGAAAAAAACGACGTGGGCGTCTTAAAGTCGGCGCCATTTCTCGCGCAAAAATTTCGCTTTTTTATTCCTAGGTCGTTTTGCGCGGGCGTGCTAGTGATATATTTCGCGAGATGACCTTGCTTTTCGTGGGCAAGAAGCGCGCGTCGCAATGGGGCCTCCCAATGGTTTTGACGCGCGGGGAATTCTGGTTCGGGGTCATCGCGTCATTCGGCGTCTGTGCGGCAATCGTCGTCCTGCAGATCGTCCACTGATACTCCCGGCCCGCGGGTCCGTTTGGGCCCTTCGCTGCGCTGCTCAGTCCCCTCCGCACAGTGCAAACCCTGCGATGGTGCCCGAGCGCGCTGTCTCTCTGTGTTCGGAGCCCGCATCGCATGCACAAGTTCAAAGTTGGTCAGATGGTCGATTTTCTTCCCAACAAGTCGCGCGTCCCCACGCTTGGGCGGCGCTACGAGATCCTGAAGCTGCTGCCACTGGAAAGCGGCGAGGCCAGCTACCGTGTCAAAAGCAAAGAAGAGCCTTACGAGAGAATTGCCAAAGAGAGCGAAATCTCGCGGCGCGTCTAGCGCGCGGCCTTTTTTGACAGTGAAGCTTTTTTGACTGTGAAAATGCACAGGTCCCGGCCGCCAGAATAAGGAGGCCGGCACCGCTCATGGCGGGCTGTCCATAATGCGCGCGTTTCCGTTGTCGATGGCTATCCTTGTTGCCTCTTTCCTGCCGACCTTGGCGCAGGACCGCCCGAAGCCTCCAGCAAGGGACGCGGCTTCCAGCGCATTCGGAGCCACGTGCAACAGCGGCTTCATGCGGCAAGAGGGGGCGTGCGTCGAGATTAGGTTGCCTGAAAACGCATATCTGAGCGACGCCAGAAGTGGACGCGGATGGGAGTGCCGCCGCGGCTATCGCGAGAAATCGGGCACGTGCGAAAAGATCAACGTCCCAGAGAACGCCTTTCTCACGGGCTATGGTGGTGGCACCGGCTGGTCCTGCAATCGCGGCTTCCATGCGCGGGATGGTGCGTGCTTCGCGATCAGCGTTCCCGCCTTCGGCTACCTGTCCGAAACGAGCATACGTGGCTGGGATTGCGAGCGCGGCTACCGGCCTGTGGGCGATGAATGCGTGGCGGTGGTGCCGCCCGGCAATGCGTATCTCAATGGCTCGACCTTCGGCAACGGCTGGTCTTGCCTGAGAGGCTTCGTCGAGCAAGGCGACAAGTGCGTGCGCATCGTGCTCCCGGCCCACGCGTTCCTCACCGGAACGGGGCAGAGCTGGAAATGCGAGCGCGGCTTTGCGCGCGTCAGCGATGCCTGCGAAGCCATAGTGTTGCCGCGAAACGCGCATCTTGATGGAAGTGGCAACGGCTGGGAATGCGAGAAGCCCTATCGCAAGACGCCTCAGGGCGAATGCCAACCCGGCCGGTGATGCGGACCCCTTCGATCGCTTCCGATCTGGCTCAGCGTCCTGGCTCGTGAAGAGCCATTTCGCGACGCGACGTCACGCTCCATCAGACTTTCCTGTCCATGCGGGTATACACCGCGGGTTGCCGTTCGCGAGATAAGGAGAAGCCATCGGAATGCCCCGCATCGCAGATCCCATCATGACGGCTTTTTCGGACAAGGAGCCGGCGGCACAAGGCGGAACCGTCTCGCACTTGAGGGGTACGGCACGACTGGCAATCGACGCGGTGATCGGGATTACCGATATCGTGGAGGACATGCATCGCAACATTGCGGCGCTATCGCCGATCATCGGTGCATCCCCCATCGGAAATGCAGGAGGCATCTCCGGCCTCGTCTATGCGAGCGTGCGCGGAATCACGCGCATTGTGGGCTTCGGGCTCGATACGGCGTTTGCGCAGATTGCTCCGCGGCTGGCATTCGACTTGCCGTGGCCGGGACTGCAAGCGATCACGTCGGCAGCAAACGGGGTGCTGGGAGATCACCTGGCCACGTCGGAAAACCCGCTGGCCATCCGCATGCAGCTGCGGCAAGGGGGTGAACCACTAACGATAGACGCTCCGGCACACGCGTCGGGGGCTGCCCCTCCCGGCAACAAGCTCCTGGTGCTGGTGCACGGCTTGAGCATGAATGACCTGCAATGGGAACGTGAGGGACACGACCACGGCGCAGCCGCCGCGCGGGACCTCGGATACACACCCATTTATCTCTTCTATAACAGTGGCCGCCACATCTTCCAGAACGGGCAGGAATTCGCGGAGCTGTTGGAGTGCCTGCTGCGTGAGTGGCCGCATCCGATCAGCGAACTTGCGATCATGGGGCACAGCATGGGCGGCCTTGTCGCCCGCAGCGCCTGTCATCACGCTTCGACTGTGGATCACGCTTGGCTGCGACGCCTGACCAAGCTCGTATTCCTGGGAACACCGCATCAGGGCGCGCCTTTGGAGCGGGCCGGAGACCTTGCCAACACGCTGCTGGAGTTCAGCCCCTACACTGCCCCCTTTGCAAAACTTGGAAACATCCGCAGTGCCGGCATCAAGGACCTCAGTCACGGGCACATCACGGACCAAGACCGCGGCAAAACCACAGGACTGCGCCGGCCAAACCCGCTGCCGGAGGGGGTGCAATGCTTCGCGATGGCCGCATCGAGACAGGCTATCGACGACGGCTCGCGTCTTGCAGGCGATGGGCTGGTTCCGGTGGAAAGTGCGCTTGGCCAGCATGACGACGAGATGCTGGCGCTATCCTTGCCGCCCGCCCATCGGTGCGTGGTGTTCGGCCTGAACCACTTCGATCTCCTCAGCAGCCGTATCGCATACGACCAGATCAGAACATGGCTCGCGGGTTCTTGATGCCGACGCAAATGCGATGACTTGAGGGCCGCACGAGCGCCGGGACGCGTGCAGAGGCAGGCTCATCGGCCGTCCTTGCTTCCGATGTCGGAGGCTATGGCAGAGAAGAACTGATTGGCAGCTTCAGTGAGCTGCTTGGACGTCGCACCCAGAGGGGTGCGATTGGTGAGGTGCCGTTTCACCTTCTCGCAGAACGCCAGGATATCCCCAGCGCCCTGCCCAGAACGCATCATGCTGTCGCGCACCATCAGCGCCACGACATGTTCCAGCACCGTCACTCTCGCCAAGAGCTGGGCTTCCTCGTGAGGCGAAGCAGGGGTCATCGTGAGTGGCCTTTTCTCGTCGGGCAAAGCAGGCTCAATGGCTGGTGTCCGACTTTTCCCCGACAGAGCGAAGCTGGCCCGCTACAGCCTGCGCCTGCCATTCCGGATCAAGCGCGATCGATAAAATGGTGCGGCATTGGTCGCAGATGAATTGGAGAACGGGGAGCGTGGTTTTCGATACCTCATCGCGCGCACGCATAGGCGCGACAACGATATTGGGGACGCAATCGCACTTAGGACACTTGCCCGGCATGGCCATCCCCTTGCCGTAACGCATAAAAAACAAAATGGCCGTTCCGCGAGGGAACGGCCACAAGACGCGCTGGATGACCGCAATCTGCCTTAGGCAACTGCGATCTTGCCAACGGCAACCTTGCCGGAGCGGCGATCTTCCTGGGTGTCGAAGGACACCTTCTGGCCATCGCTCAAGCCGGAGAGGCCTGCGCGCTCGAGCGCAGTGGCGTGGACGAAAACGTCCTTGCCGCCATCATCCGGCTGGATGAAACCAAAGCCCTTTTGGCTATTGTAGAACTTAACGGTACCTGATTGCATAGTGCATTCCTTTTGGACAGGCGAGAGCAATTGCAGACGACCAGAGGGCGCCTGCAATCGGATATACGATTTTTGGAGATGTCTGAGCGTGCGCCCAGCAGCGTGGGCAAACGGCCTGATTGTCTGGCCAAAACCGATACGTCTGTTAACAACAATCGCGGCGCAAAAGCAAGGTAATTATTTTTGGAACATTTTGCCGTGATGATGAAGGCTGGAGAGAGGGCGAATCAGAAGCGCCACCTCATGCTGCAGCTTGTGGTGCCGCCTGCACGTCCTCGAGGCGACCGTCGCGCAGGATGTACATGCGGTCGAACCGGTCGAAGATTTTCTCGTCGTGGGTGACGGCGATGACGGCGGCGTGCTGTTCGTGCGCAAGCTTGCGCAGCAGGTCCATCACGATCTGAGCACGCTTGGAGTCGAGCGCTGCCGTGGGCTCGTCGGCAAGGATGATGCGGGGCTTGTTGGCCAGCGCGCGAGCGATGGCCACGCGCTGGGCCTCACCGCCCGAAAGCTTCGCGGGGAACGCGCTCTTGCGCTTGCCGACCTCGAGATAGTCGAGAAGCTCGTGCGCGCGGGCGTTTGCCTCCGCCTTGTCGTAGCCGGCAAGGTGCAGGACCAGCGCCACGTTGTCAGTGGCGTTGAGGAAGGGTAGCAGGTTGTGGAACTGGAATATGAAGCCGATTTTTTCCAGCCGCAGGCGACGGAGATCGGCGCGCAACCAACGGCCGTCGAACACCACCTCGCGATCCAGCTGCATACGCCCCTCGGAGGGGTCGAGGATACAGGCGATGACGTTGAGTAGCGTCGACTTGCCGGAGCCGGAGGGACCGCGCAGGGCCACGACCTCTCCAGGGCCGACATCGATTGAGATATCACGGAGGGCATCGACGCGGGTGTCGCCTTCGCCGAAGTGCTTGGAGATGCCGCGCAGGCTGACGAGGGACGTGGGTGAAAGCTCGGCCATGGCCATCGCTAACTCCCCAATGCCGTTGCAGGGTCTGCCTTCAGCGCGGCGCGCACCCCGAGCGTACTTGCGAGCAGGCAGACCAGGACCACGACGCCGCCCAGGGCCAGCGCGTTGTCGAGATCGAGGACGACGCGGCGGGGGAAATAGTCCTTGATGTTGACGATGATGAAGGCGCCGAAAAGGAAGCCCGTCAGGCCGAGGGACAGCGCCTGCTGCACGATCATTGCCACGATGGTGCGATCGGGCGCGCCGATCAGCTTCAGCATGGCAATCTGGCGAAGCTTCTCCATGGTCATGGTGTAGACGATGAGCGCAATGATCACGGCCGATACGAGCAGCAGAATGCTGGTGAACATGCCGATCTGGCGGCGCGCGCGATCCACGAGCGACTCGGAAAGTATGCGCTCCTGCTCGGCCTGGCTGAGCGCGGAAAGGTGCTTCCAGCGCCGCACGGAGTCGGCGACGGTATCGATGTTGGCCGCAGGGGAGAGCTTGGCGATGACGGCGTTGATGGTATCGCGGCTCAGGCCTTGCGCGCCGCGCGCGGTCTGCACGCGGGCGGCTGACGGCGCCAGATCGAACTGCAGCTTCTGGGCATCCAGGAGCGATATGTACACGACTGGGTCGCCGCTCGACGCCACAAGGTTGCGCGTGCGTCCGACGACGGTGAAATCGACGCGGCCGAGGCGAATGCGATCCCCGAGCTGCAGCCCGCTGCTCTGGTCGGCAATCATTTCGAAGTGGCTCTGGCCGATGGCGCGGCCTTCGGCAATCTCGCCGGGTCCTCCGAGGCGCCCCGGCTCGTAGCCGATGACGTAGAGCCGGGCCTTACGGTCCACGCGTACGACATCGATGGTCTGGTAGGTCACAGATCCGGTGGCGGCGACGCCCGCGAGCCGCGCGATGGCCTCGCGCGTGTCGCCTGGGATCTTCGATGCTTCTGCGAATGGCCCGCGGGAGTTTGCCTCGACCACCCAGAGGTCCGCGCCCTGGTTGCGCGCCACGGTAAGCGCATCGACGACGATACCCCTGTAGATGCCAATCATCGCCAGCACCACGCTCAGCAGCAGGCTGAGCCCGAGGCAGGTGAGGATGAAGCGGAATAGGTTGTGGCGGACGTCGCGGAAGGCGAGGTTCATTTGCGCACCTCGCGGATGCGCGCGCGCCGCCCCTCCTTCAGCTCGCCCTCGCCCCTGGACACGATGGCGATGCTGGCGGGCAGCTCCTCGCGGAGTTCGACGCGCGCGTCCTCCGTGCGGTAGCCGAGCCGTACGAGCCGGCGCTTGAGATAGCCGTTCTCCACGGTCCATACCGTTCCCTTGGCACCGTCGAAACCGGTCACGAGCGCTTCGGGGATGAGCCTTGCCGACCGCAGCGTATCGACCGTGATGAGAACCTCAGCCTGCTCGCCCAGATGAAACTGGTCCGGACAACGCTCGCACTTCACGTACACACGACGCTCCTCGCTGACGCGGTCGCTTTCGATGCCGATGCGGACAACCTTGGCCTGGAATGTCTGGCCCGGAAGCGAGCGCAAGCGAACCTCAACGGGCTGGCCAATCCTTATGGTGCCGGCACGGGATTCGTCGATGTAGGCCAAGGCCCAGACCGAACCTTGCTCCAGAAGCGTGAAAATGGGGTCGCCGGCCTTGATGACAGCGCCGAGTTCCTTCTGCCGGTCGACCACGAGCGCATCGAACGGCGCTAGAAGCGTGTGCTGCTCGAGCAGCGCGCTTTCATAGGCGAGCTGACTCTCGGCGTCGGCCAGCTGTGCCCTTGCGACCTCGATATCGCTTTCGGCGACGCGCACGTCGGCGATAGCCACATCCTCGTCCCGCTTGGATTCTTCGCCCGACTGCTGCGATGTGACCTGCCGGCTGACCAGTTCCTGCCTGCGGCGATTGACTTCGAGGCGCTGCGCCATGATGGCGCGCGCCTTGAACAGGTTGGCCTCGGCCTTCTTCGCCGCGACCTCGGCGCTAAGGATGGCGGCCTTGGCGCGCGCGACCTTCGCCTGTTGCTGCACGGCGTTGAGGCGCGCCAGCACCTGCCCTTTCTTCACGAGATCGCCGTGGTCGGCGTTGAGTTCGATTATCGCCGCGCCCACCTCGAAGCCGACCTTGGAGAGAACGCGCGCTTCCACCGTGCCCAAGCCGAACACGCGCACCTGCACGTTCTCGACCGGCTCGACGATCTGGACAGCAACAGGCTTCTGAGAAACGAGCGTGAAGCCGGCAGCCGCGATCACGGCGGCCACGGCTGCCACTGCCAACCAGCGGGCTTTACCAGACAGCATCAGGCTTCCCCTCGTAGTGCGCGCGTGCAGTTCATCTATTCCCCGCCCCAACGCCAGCGCCAGCCGCGCCAACCCCAACTGCGCGGGCCCGCAGCGTCGAGCGCCGCTTTTTGCTTGTCGTCGAGCGCGTCATAGAAAGCCTTGAATGCCGGCCGCACCGTCTTGAGCGCCTGCTGCATCGCGTCGAGGCGCTTCTCTGCGAGATCGAGGCGCTCGATTGATTTCGAGGGCGGGCTTGTGGGGCAGCCGCTGGCGATGATCTCGGCCGCTTTCGTCGAGGCGGTTTTCAAGTCGTTCAGCAACGCCTTCTGTGCCTCGTTCGGTTTTACCGAGGCCTCGATCTGGCTGATGCGCCACTCGGCGAAGCCCGCCATGCGCGGATTGCAGAGAAAGCCGAAGCCTCCACCGCCCATCATGCCGGGCCCCATCATCATGCCGGGGCCCCATCCGCTTCCGTTGGGACCTGGCTGCGCGAGAGCGCCCGTCGAGATGAGGAGAGCTGCACCCATGCACATAACAATATTTGCTCTGCTTGTTTGCCGCATTGCTCAAGCTCCTTTGCATTCCCACCTTGGATCAATCTCTTCCCATCGAGAGGCAACAACCCTGATCTGGGTCAAAAAAGGATGCTCCGCCATGGGTTTCCGCACACGTTGGAAAGGCCGCGCTGGGGGAACAGCAGCCGTCACAACTGCGAGCGCGCTCGCGGTCACGCTGGCTAGCGCATTGATCACTGCTGCAGTGGCGCAAAATCTCGGGGAGCGCGCCTACCGAGAGCACTGCGGTGGCTGTCACGGCTCGGATGCCGCTTCCTTCGCTCGACAAAGCATGCGCTGGGATGCAGCGGCGCCCGTTACAGCGAAAGCCGGCAAGTCGCTGGGAGAGCTACTTGCTCGGCATGGCGCTGCAGACGCGAACGAGAGAGCGGCGATCGTCGATCTGCTCGTGAGCAAGCTGCCGCCCGCCTCGAAGTAGGCGGGCACTGAGAGTGAGAAACTGGCACAATTCCGGTTTGGATTGTGACCGAGATCGGCTTCGTCAACGTGCCCCAGGTCTACGCGAGAGGGTCGTCCCGTCTGTCCCGATGGATGCGTAGATACGTCCCGGTCAACCGATCGCGCTTTCGGAACGGTTGAGAGCAAATTCAGAGCCATCAAGGAACATTAGCAGCAGGCGCCAGGCGCCAGGGAAAGCTGCACTAGCTTGTCTGCATCTGGGCTTTTTTCTCATACTGATCGAAGGCCTCGACGGCCTTGGCGGCGTACATGACGGACGGACCCGCCCCCATGTAGATTGCCATGCCGACGGTCTCATCGACCTCTTGCTTGGTCGCACCACATTTCACCGCCGCCTCGGCATGGAATGTGATGCAGGGCTCGCAACGAATGGCCACCGAGATGCCCAGTGCAATCAGTTCTTTGGTTTTCTTGTCCAATGCGTTCGGCTCACTGGCGGCACGGGCCAGCGCAGAAAAGCTTTTCATGACTTCGGGCGCGCCGCTACGAAGCCGCTTCAGTGGCTCCGAGAGGGCCGCGGCAAGGCCTGGCCAATCCTTGTACATTTGGTCATCTCCCTGAAGGGGCTGGCAACGATAAGGTTTACGCGTTCGACTTACTGGCGCGGATGTTCGATCCGCTATTTCCGGGATGACGGGCGTCGGGTGTCCTTGGACTTGCAGAAGATTTCCGCGAGCACCGCAAGCACACGCTCCGCGCGCTTGTCGAAGATGGAGTAGTGGATGGTTTGCGCCTCCCGGCGCGTGGTGACGATGCCACCATCGCGCAGCCTGGCCAGATGCTGGGAAAGAGCAGACTGCGAGAGCCCCACCACGTCTTCCAGCGCCGATACTGACCTTTCGCCGTCGAGAAGCTCGCAGAGAATGCGCAGGCGATTGGGATTGGCAAGAAGTGAGAGCAGCTCAGAGGCTTCCTCGCTCTTCTTGGCAAATTCCTGGATGCTGTCTGCGCTGATGCCTTTCATCTGCGTCTCCGCATCTCGACCTGCGACCAATGTGGCAGTTGAATATTTGTTGCGTCTAAATTAGATTTCGCTAATGTTCTTGTCAAGCACTGGAGACGGCGATGCGACCTCATGTGACAATCGCAGCAATGGCGGCGGGGGCCTGCCTGATGCTGCTCACTGGGTGCGGCGACGAGCGCAAGGACGAGCAGAAGCGGGCGGAGGTGCCGGCGACCGCCCGTGACCTTTTTACCGTGGCCGAGCGCGAGGTGGAGGATTTCAAGCCGGTGGTCGCCACAGTGCGCAGCAAGCGCGTCGTCGACGCGCGCGTGCGAACACCCGGTACAGTGGCCACACTCAACGTGCTGGAAGGTGATCATGTGGAGCCCGGCCAGGTGCTGGGCCTCGTCGCAGACCCCAAGATCGCGCTTCGCATCAAGGCGTCGGACGCACAGATCGTGGCTCTCGAATCGCGTCTGCAGACGGCAAAGGCCGAATTCGACCGGACGTCGGAGCTTCTCAAGAGGGGCGTGGCGCCGCAATCGCGGCTCGACCAGGCCAAGACGGCGTTCGACGTTGCCACAAATGAATTGAGTGCAGCGCGCTCCGAGCGCGCCGTGATCGAGCGGCAAGCGGAAGAGGGCCAGGTGCTTGCGCCCGCGCGCGGCCGCATCCTGCGCGTGCCGGTGACCGAAGGCAGCGTCGTCCTCGCGGGAGAGAGCATTGCTACGATCGCGGCCAACGACTACCTGCTGCGGCTCGAGGTGCCGGAACGTCACGCGCGCTTCATGCAGAAGGGCGACAAGCTTAAAATCGGCAGTCGCGGGCTGTCCGCTGCGAGCGGCAGCGCCGTCGAAGGGCGCATCGTACAGATCTATCCGGAAATCCAGAGTGGACGCGTCATCGCCGACGCGGAAGTGCCAGACCTCGGGAGTTATTTCGTCGGGGAGAGGACGCTTGCGTGGATCTCGGCGGGAAGACGCAAGACGGTGGCGTTGCCGCAGAACCTCGTGTTCAAGCGATATGGCCTCGACTACGTGCGCCTTGCCGGCGAGGGCGGTTCGACGAGCGATGTGGTGGTGCAGATCGCGCACACATCTCCCCCTGATGCCACGTCAGACATCGAAGTGCTCGCCGGCCTGAAGCCTGGCGACAGGCTGGTGCGGCCATGAGCGAGACTGGTGAACCTGCCATGAGCAGCAAGCAGCCGCTGGGCATCTCGGGCGCCATCACAAAGGCGTTCATCGGCTCGCCGCTGACGCCGCTTTTCCTGCTCGCCGCGCTGGCCCTGGGGCTCGTTGCGCTTCTCGCGCTGCCGCGGGAGGAGGAGCCGCAGATCTCGGTACCGATGGTGGATATCTCGGTCCGGGCCGACGGCCTCAAGGCCGAGGACGCCGTGCGCCTCGTGACAGAGCCGCTCGAGACGATCGTGAAGGCGATCAATGGCGTCGAGCATACCTACTCCAATACGCAGGACGACCGGGTTCTGGTTACTGCTCGGTTTCGCGTCGGCACGAAGGCCGATGATGCCATTCTACGCGTGCACGAGAAGATCCGCGCCAACCTCGACCGCATTCCGACGGGCATACCGGAGCCACTGATCGTCGGCCGTGGCATCGACGACGTGGCCATCGTGACGCTCACGCTTGCGCCGGTCAGCAGCGCGGCGGAGCGCTACCAGGACAATGCGCTCTACCATCTGGCGGAGAACCTGCAGATCGAACTGGCTAAGCTCGAAGATGTCGGCCTGACCTACATTGCTGGCGGTCGCCCGGACCAGATCCGCGTCGAACCGATGCCGGAAAAGCTTGCCCTCTATGGCGTGACGCTGCAGCAGCTGGTGGGCAAGGTGCAGCAGGCGAACCGCTCGTTCCTCGCCGGCCGCGTGCGCGACGGCAACCGCAGCGTTTCGGTGGCGGCGGGCCAGACGCTCAACGGGGTGCCGGATATCGGCCTGCTTCTGATCGGCACGCGCGACGGAAGGCCCGTCTATGTGCGCGACGTCGCCAATGTCGTTGTCGGTGCGAAGCCATTGGAGCGGCGCGCCTGGCACTTCAGGAAAGCCCAGGATGGGTCACTCGAGCGCGTACCGGCGGTAACGGTGGCTATCGCCAAGCGCGCGGGTGCGAACGCCGTCGTAATCTCGGAGCGCATTCTCGAAAGACTGACGGATCTCAAGGGGCGGCTGATACCCCAAGACGTAGACGTGGTCGTCACCCGCAACTATGGCGAGACGGCCAACGAGAAGGCCAACGAGCTGTTGTATCACCTGGGCCTCGCGACGGTTTCGATCATCGCGCTGGTATGGCTGGCGATCGGCTGGCGCGAGGCGCTCGTGGTGGCGATCGTCATTCCGGTCACCATACTGCTCACGCTCTTTGCTTCCTACGTGATGGGCTACACCATCAATCGCGTCAGCCTGTTTGCGCTGATCTTTTCGATCGGCATCCTGGTGGACGATGCAATCGTGGTGATCGAGAACATCGCGCGCCACTGGGGCATGGGCGATACGCGCCCGCGCGCGCAGGCCGCGATCGAGGCGGTGGCCGAAGTGGGCAATCCGACCATCGTGGCGACCCTCACGGTCGTGGCGGCCTTGCTGCCGATGCTGTTCGTGTCAGGCCTTATGGGGCCATACATGAGCCCCATCCCTGCCAACGCCTCCTCCGCGATGATCCTGTCATTCTTCGTGGCAGTGATGGTAACGCCATGGCTGATGCTGCGCTTCGGCGGGGCGGGTCACGGTGCGCATGCGGGCGGAGCGCACGGAGACGCCACGCATGGCGGGGCTCTGGGGCGCGCCTTTGCATTCGTCGCAAGGCCCATTCTCAAGACGCGCGGGCGTGCATGGCGCTTCCTCGCGTTGGTCGGGATTGCGACGCTGCTCTCGCTATCTCTGTTCGGATTCAAGTGGGTGACGGTGAAGCTGCTTCCCTTCGACAACAAGTCGGAGCTGCAGGTGGTGGTGGATCTGCCGCGGGGCACATCGCTCGAGGACACCGACCGCGTGTTGCAGCAGGCGGCCTTGCGTCTTTCGGATCTCAAGGAGCTATCTTCGATCCAGGCCTATGCAGGCACGGCGGCGCCCTTCAACTTCAATGGCCTCGTGCGCCACAGCTACCTGCGCAGCGACGCGGAGCAAGGCGACCTGCAGGTGAATCTTACCGCGAAGCATGATCGCGCGCGCAGCAGCCACGATATCGCGCTCGACGTGCGGCGCCGGCTGAAAGGCCTCGACGTTCCCGCGCAATCATCGATCAAGGTCGTGGAGGTGCCGCCGGGCCCGCCGGTGATCGCGACATTGCTCGCCGAGATCTACGGCCCCGATGCCGAAACGCGCCGGGCTGTCGCACGCGAGGTGCGGTCCATCTTCCGGTCGGTGCCGTTCATCGTCGACGACGACGACAGTTTCGGTGTGCAGGCTCCACGCCAGCGCGTTTCGATCAACCAGGACAATCTCGAGTTCTACAAGGTGGACGAGCGTGACGTTTACGACACGCTGCAGGCCTACCTTTCGGGGATTCCCGTTGGATACTCGCATCGCGGCGGCGGGCGGCATCCGATCGAGATCGCGGTGCAGTTACCGAAGGAGGCCTTGGCCATGAGCGCCGGCACGCTCGCCACGCCTGTGCCGGCGAATGCGCTTCCCGGTGAGCGCAGTATCGTGGAGCTTGGAGACGTGGTCCGTGTCACGCCGGAGCCCGCCTCCTTCCCCATCTTCCGCCACAACGGCAGGCCTGCGGAGATGGTGATGGGCGAACTCGCCGGCGACTACGAGGCGCCGATTTACGGAATGATGGCCGTGGCGGACAAGTTGCGCACCCACGACTGGGGCAAGATCGGCAAGCCTGAGATCGCACTGCATGGGCAGCCGCGCGATGATTCAAAGCCTATCCTGCTGTGGGACGGCGAGTGGGAAGTGACTTATGTCACGTTCCGCGACATGGGGGCGGCGTTTGCCGTGGCACTGCTGGGGATCTACATCCTCGTCGTGGCGCAGTTCCGCTCTTTCACGTTACCGCTGGTGATCCTGACACCGGTGCCCCTGACGCTCATCGGCATCATGCTCGGGCACTGGCTGCTGGCAGCACCGTTCACCGCCACCTCGATGATCGGGTTCATCGCGCTCGCAGGCATCATCGTGCGGAACTCGATCCTGCTCGTTGATTTCATTCGCCACGCGCGCGCGCCAGGACGTCCACTGCGGGAGGTTCTGATCGAGGCAGGCTCGGTGCGCTTCAAGCCGATCCTGCTGACGGCGCTGGCGGCGATGATCGGCGCAGCGGTGATCCTTGCGGACCCGATTTTCCAGGGGCTGGCGATCTCGTTACTGTTCGGGCTCGCGTCCTCGACATTGCTGACGGTTCTGGTGATCCCGGCGATCTACATCGCCCTGCGCGACGATGAGGTAGCTGTGAAGCCGGGCGCGTGAGTGGGCTAGGCAGAGCATGTCTGCTCCATCTCGACAGATCTGGCCCTAGCTGCGGCGCAGGCGCCAGAAGGTCTGGCCTTCGATGAGATGCCACAGGCCAAGGCGCGCGCCCACGACGAGGGCCGGCAGGAACAGAATCGCCGAGGGGGCGAGCACGCTCATGCCGCTCAACCCTTGGCCGATGGTACAGCCTTGCGCCAAGACACCGCCGACACCCATCAGGGCGGCGCCGAGTACGTGGCGGCGCATCTCGCGCGGGTCATCGAAGGCCTCGAGCCTCAGCTCGCGGCGGGCAGCCGTCACCAGGAACGAACCGGCGCACACGCCCAGCAGTGCGGCCACGCCGAATCCGATGTTGCGGAACGGCTCGATCATGATCTGCAGCAAGGCGCGACCAACGGGGGCGACGAACGAGAGGCTTTCGGCGCGCTCCATGGCCAGGGCCTCGACAGCCTGGCTGGTGGCGATCCACCCCATGGAGATCGCAAGGCCCATGAGCAGTGCACTTGCCAGAAGGCGCGGGCGCTTGCGCAGGCGTGCGTCAGCGAACGCGAGATACAACAGAGCGCCCACCACGATAAGAACGACCAGCATGGCGAGCATGGAGCCGCCGGCCCATTCGGCCAGGGCAGGCAATGATGCCGGACGCTTGACGGGCAGGATGAGAACGCCAGCGTCCCACACGGCGATGCGCAGCGTGGCCAGCAGTCCGGACGTCGCGACATAGGCGAAGATGCCGACGAGGACGGCGGAAACCGCGGCGCGCAAGTCACCGCCACCTGCGCGCACGATCAAGCCGAAACTGCAGGTGCCGACGAGCGTCATGCCGAGCCCGAACAGGATGCCACCCGCAATGACACCAATGATATGTAGCCGGCTCGAGAGATAGATCGCGCCGCTGACATCGGCCAGTCCTGCAAGAGACGCCAATTGGGTGCCTATGATCGCCACGGCGGCAGCGAGACCCCACGCCTTCGCGCCGCGGGCGTCACGGCCAATGAGCAGATCCTCGATGGCGCTCATGGTGCAAAGGCGGCCGAAGCGGGCGGCGCCGCCGGCGACAAAGCCGCACGCAAAACCCCCGATAATCGTCCAATCGACAGCCAGGTCTTCCTCCCCGAGGGCTTTACTGCCCCCTTATGGACCCGGCACCGGCGTCAGGTGCCGCAGAACTTGTCGTAAATCGCCGTTATGAAACGCTTGGTCGTCTCGTCTGCCAAGCTGTAGTAGATGGCGCGGCCTTCGCGGCGCGTCTCAACCAGTCCCTCGTGGCGCAGCCTCGCCAGCTGCTGGGAGACCGACGCCTGGCTCAGGGCGAGAAGCCCCTCGAGCTCCGTGACTGTGCGCTCGCGCTCGGAAAGCAGGCAGAGGATCACAAGCCTGTTCTCATGCGCCAGGGCCTTGAGAAAATCGCTGGCCTTTCGCGCGCGTCGCATAAGGCTTTGAAGCTCGGGGGAGACCTCCTGACCGCTCTCCATGGCTTCGACAACGGCTTTGGGGAGAATGCTGCTCATGCCTTGCTCATTGTTTCTGTAGAACCTGTGCGCCAGATAGGCTTGCGCGCGGGGTCGCGCGTCTTGCTTGCTGCTTTGTCCAGATTTTGCAAGAGCCCTGCCAACAGGCCATAGAAGAAGTCGGCACCGGGGTAGCCCACAAGGCGGCCCACTTCGCGACCCTTCTCGACGAGGACGAAGGTGGGCGAAAGCGTAACGGGCGACTTGAGAGAGATGCCCGCCACATTTCCATCATGGGATTTCACGACGCGAAGAGGGGCTCGCCGCCCCTCCTCGGAATGTGGGTAGCCCGGGCCGATCTCCTGGTGCCAGCGCAGGCACCAGGGACAGCCATCCTTCTCGAACATCACGAGCTCCGCCGCCTGTGCCATGCGCACCGGCATCATGAGGATGCCGGCCAGGAGCAGGACGAAGACAGCGGAGAGCCGTGCGCCCGAGTCCGTCATGGCTTGTTCACCGGGCTTTCAGGGTCGAACAGGTAGGCGGTGACGTCCTTCATCTGCTGCTCGGTAAGGTATTTGTGGTAACCGAAACGGGGCATGTTGGAACACGCCTGTACCGATTGCGCGTTGAAGATCTTGGCGTAGGCTTCCTTCGCCTCCTCCGCCTTGAACTTGCGGATCTTGCCGTACTCCATAAGGCTGGGGCCGAGCGTGCCGAAGCTCAATTCTCGGGCCGCCATCTGGTGGCAGGCATAGCAATTGCCACCCTTTACCGCGTCGGGCCGGTCAGTGAACTGCCCGCCCGTGCCGGTCTGCGCAACTTTCTCGCCGTCTTTCCAATTACCGAGGACTTTGCCATCGGCCGGGAAGACCACCGTGGCTTTCTCGCGCGCCACGATCTTCTGCGCCTGGTCGGCCGGAGGTGCGTTGCGATATTCGCTGCATACGCGTTGCGTCTCGTCCTGATCGATACGCGCCTGCCAGCCTTCGGCGGGGGCCTTCCACGTGTCCTTAACGTAGCGTTCGACGATCTCGGCGGAAACCTTGGGAGCCTGTTGCGCCTGCAATGCGCCAGCACCTGCCAGCGAAACTGCGACGGCGCCGAAGGCGACGATTTTGGTGAGCGTTCTCATGTCGTCCCCCTTTCAGCGCTTGATCGAAGGCACGAGGATCTCTCCACCTTCGGCCTTCTTGGTGAGATACACGGTAAGTGCGGTGATGCCGTCCGAAGCATAGTCGGGAATCGGCATGCGCATCTGGCGGTAGCAATCCCACAAGCGGTGCTGCATCGTGCGCATCTGGCTTTGTGACACGCGGTAGGTGGGCCAGGAGCCCATTGTTTCCTGCGCATTCTTGCCGGCGGCCGCAAGGTTCGGCAGGGCCTGAAGGCGGATCCGCTTACCGTCCTCGCTGTGGCATGTCGCACAGGAGAAATCCGAGATGGACGAGCGTCGGTAGAACATGGCCTCGCCTACAGCATACATTTCCTGCTCCTTGGGATGCTGCACGGGCGCTGCGAACTTCATCCCGCTCGACTTGTTGGCGATATAGGCCACGAGATCCTCCATATCGGAGGTGACGCCCGGCCCGCTGAAGCGGCGCTTGATGACGTCCTTCGTATCGAAGCCTTGTACGTTCTCCATGCACCAGAGGAGGCGTTGCTCGAGATCCATGACGCGATTGGCATCAGCAAAAAAGCGCGGCAGCTTGGCGTAGGCGCCCTCCAACTTGCCTGGGCCCTCGCCGAGGTCACAGGTTTGAAGCGACACGTTTTTCGTGCCGCGCTTCAACGCCCACAAGGCCTCCCCGCGATCGACATTCAAAAAGGCGGGGTTGGCCATCGGGTCGGAGATCATCTCGCGATACTTCTCGATCTCCTTCTCGGTCTGGTCGGCGGGTTGGGCGTGCACCGGTGCGGCAAGCAAGAGTGCTGCCGCCAGCGCGCAGAAGATGGTTTTTTTCAAGGTTTGCTCCCTAGTTGGTGCATCGCAGCATCGTTCGAGGACGTTGTTTGTCACAGCGCTGCGTGTGAAAATCACTTTAACCGCGCAAGATAGATCGTTGCAAGACTATATGCATATATGCTATTTGGCCTATGTGTTAGTGGACGACCGTCCGTAAGAAACGGCCGCTTTGATGGAGGAATACCGGATGCATGACGCAGCAGGCGCACAGTCGCGCCGCGTTTTTCTCACGACATTGTCGGGCGCCGTCGTCGCCATCTCGCTGCTTCCGAGCACGGTCTCAGCCGCCGCCGCGGACGTGCAGGCGGAGATCAAGAAGCTATACGGCGACAAGCCCAGCAAGGAAGGCAAGATCAAGGTAGATCTGCCATCCATCGCAGAGAACGGCTTGGTGGTGCCGCTGGGCTTCGAGGTGGAAAGCCCAATGACCGAAAAGGACTACGTGAAGGCGATCCACTTCTTCGCCGAGGGCAACCCCAACCCGCTCGTTGCTTCCTTTTTCTTCACCCCTCTCAGCCCGAAGGCCGCAGCCTCCATTCGCATTCGCCTGGCGCAGACGCAGAAGGTGGTCGCGATCGCCGAGATGTCCTCGGGGGAACTGTTTACCGCAGCCAAGGAAGTGAAAGTCACCATCGGCGGATGCGGCGGCTAGTGCCCTGATCGCAACTCGCCTTTCCAGCTTTCTCTCATCCCAAAGGTTCCTGCAATGTCTGATGCACCCAAGCCAACTCCCCGCGTTCGCATGCCCGGCACCGCAAAAGCCGGCGATGTCATCGAAGTAAAGACGCTCATCTCGCACGAGATGGAGAGCGGCCAGCGAAAGGACAGCGCCGGCAAGGTAATTCCGCGCAAGATCATCAAGCAGTTCACCGCCTCCTTCAACGGTAAGGAGATCATGCGCGCCGACTGGCATCCGGCCGTGTCTGCCAATCCCTATCAGTCGTTCTTCGTGCGCGTGCCCGAGAGCGGGACATTCACCTTCACGTGGCTCGACGACGACGGCTCGATCTACAAGGCCGAGCAAAAGGTACAGGTGGCCTGACGGGGCTGAAACCCCCGCAACAACTGCAAATCCGAAGTGGCGAACCAGCGCGGGCGACCAGTTCCGCGAACGAACAGCTGCGCCTTGATGCGAGGCGCAACGCACGGAGACGATACGTGATCACGCGACGCGATTTCCTTACCGCGGCCACTTCGGCTGCTGCTCTCGTCGCCTCCGGCACGCTCGGCTCGCAGCGTGTATTTGCGCAGGGCCTGACGCAGGATGATCTCCTGCGCTTCAACGCCACGGGAAACGTCACGCTGCTGCACATCACGGATCTGCACGGGCAGCTGATGCCGCTCTATTTCCGCGAGCCTTCAATCAACATTGGCGTCGGGGAAGTGAAAGGAAAGGTGCCGCATCTCACGGGAGCGGATGTGCGGAACGCTTTCAAGATCCCGCCGCGATCACCGCTCGCCCATGCGTTGAGTTACGAGGATTTCGCAGAGCTTGCAAAGACCTATGGGCGCATGGGCGGCTTGGACCGGATCGCGACCATCGTGAAGGCCGTCCGGAGCGAGCGCGACGGGAAAGTGCTGCTGCTCGACGGCGGTGACACGTGGACCAACAGTTGGACCTCCTTCAAGACGCAGGGACAGGACATGGTGGAGGTGATGAACCTCCTCAAGCCGGACGCGATCACGGGGCACTGGGAGTTCACGCTGGGCGACAAGCGCGTGAAGGAGATCGTCGATAAATTACCATTCGCGTTCCTTGCCCAGAACATCCTCGAGAACGAGTTCGAGGATCGCGTGTTTCCTGCGCAGAAGACGTTCGAGCGTGGCGGCGTGAAAATCGCCGTCATCGGCCAGGCTTTCCCTTTCACGCCGATCGCCAACCCGCGCTGGATGATTCCCAAATGGACGTTCGGCCTGCGCGAGAAGGAGATGCAGAAGGAGGTGGATGAAGCCCGCGCCTCCGGTGCCGATCTGGTGGTTGTGCTGTCCCACAACGGCTTCGACGTGGACCGCAAGATGGTGCAGCAGGTGAAGGGGATCGACATCATCCTCACCGGCCACACGCACGACGCGGTGCCCGAAGTGGTGAAGATCGGCAAGACGCTGATGGTGGCCTCGGGCTGCCACGGCAAGTTCGTCTCCCGGCTCGATCTCGATGTGCAGGGAAAGGAGATCAAGGGTTTTGCCTATCGCCTGATCCCGGTGTTCTCCGACGCGATCAAGCCCGACGCGGAGGTGGCCGCTGCCATCGCCAGGCAACGCGAGCCCTACAAGGGCGACCTCGCGCGCGTGCTGGGCAAATCCGAAGGGCTGCTCTACCGGCGCGGCAATTTCAACGGCACGCTCGACGACGTCATTTGCGATGCCATCCGCAGCGAGCGCGATGCGGAAATCGCGCTGTCGCCCGGCATCCGCTGGGGCACGAGCCTGCTTCCAGGCCAGGACATCACATTCGAGGACGTCACCAACGCTACCGCGATGTCCTATCCGAATTGCTACCGCATGACGATGACGGGTGCGCGGCTCAAGGACGTGCTCGAAGACGTAGCCGACAACATCTTCAATCCGGATCCCTACTACCAGCAGGGCGGCGACATGGTGCGTACCGGTGGCCTTGCCTACGCGATCGACGTCGCGAAGCCGATCGGCCAACGCATCTCCGGAATGACGCTGCTCAAGACCGGCCAGGCGATCGAAGCCGGCAAGGACTACGTGGTTGCCGGCTGGGCCAGCATCAACGAAGGCACCGAGGGCCCGCCCATCTGGGACGTGGTCTCCAATTACATCTCGAAGAAGAAAACCATCACCGCTACTGCGGCCGACAACGTCAAGATTACGGGCCTCTGAAGGCCCGCATTATCTCGGAGGAGATTGCCGATGGAGGAGAAGTCCAAGGAAAAGGCGCCCTCGGGCACGAGTCGCCGAGGTTTCCTCGCTGCTCTCGCGTCGGGCGCGACCGCGGCTGCAGGTGGCACGGCGCTCGCTCAAACTGGCGTGCATGCTCCCAGCAAGGCAAAGAACCTTCCGCCGAACGTGCCGGACTGGTCGAAGGTGCTGGGAGACGGCGTAGCCGCGCATCCCTATGGCAAGCCCTCGAAGTTCGAGAAGACGGTGGTGCGGCGCGACGTCGAGTGGCTCACGGCTTCGCGCGAAAGCTCGGTGAACTTCACGCCGATCTATGCGCTCGATGGCATCATTACGCCCAACGGGCTGTGTTTCGAGCGGCATCACGGCGGCGCTGCGGAAATCAACCCTGCCGATCACCGACTGATGATCCATGGCCTCGTGGACAAGCCGCTCATCTTCACGATGGGCGACATCTTGCGCATGCCGCGAACGAACCGCGTGTATTTCCTCGAATGCGCCGCGAACTCAGGGATGGAGTGGCGCGGAGCGCAGCTGAACGGCTGCCAGTTCACGCACGGGATGGTGCACAACGTCATGTACACCGGCGTGCCGCTGAGGGCGATCCTGGAGGAGGCGGGCGTCAAACCGCAGGGCAAGTGGATCCTGGCGGAGGGCGCCGATGCTTCGGGCATGACGCGCTCGATCCCGATCGAGAAGGCGCTGGGAGACTGCCTCGTCGCGTTCAAGATGAATGGCGAGGCACTGCGGACGGAGCAGGGCTATCCGCTTCGCCTGGTAGTTCCGGGCTGGGAGGGCAACCTCTGGGTCAAGTGGCTAAGGCGCATCGAGGTGGGCGACAAGCCCTGGTACACGCACGAGGAGACGTCGAAGTATACAACGCTTATGGCGGATGGCCGTTCGCGCAAGTTCACGTTCTTCATGGACGCGAAGTCGGTGGTGACGAGCCCGTCCCCCGAGATGCCGCTGATGGCCAAGGGACGCAACGTCCTGTCGGGCATCGCTTGGTCGGGGCGAGGCAAGATTACCCGCGTGGACGTGAGCCTCGACGGCGGCAAGAACTGGCGCGAGGCTCGCATCGACGGGCCGGTGTTCGAACGGTCGCTGACGCGCTTCTATCTCGATTTCGACTGGAATGGGCAGGAGCTCATGGTGCAGTCCCGCGCACACGACAGCACGGGCTACGTGCAGCCTACAAAAGACGAACTGCGGGCCGTACGTGGCGTCAACAACATCTACCACAACAACGGCATCCAGACCTGGCTCGTGCACACCAACGGGGAGACAGAGAATGTCGAGATTTCCTAGGATGCGCGCGGTCGCTTTCGGCGCGGCACTGCTCGTTTCTGCAGCTGCGGGCGCACAGGCGGAAAAGCTCGGCCTCGGCACACCTGCCACCCCCGAGCAGATCAAGGGCTGGGACATCGATGTGCGGCC
The DNA here is from genome assembly GCA_039808585.1 of Hyphomicrobiaceae bacterium. Taxonomy (GTDB): domain Bacteria; phylum Pseudomonadota; class Alphaproteobacteria; order Rhizobiales; family Hyphomicrobiaceae; genus AWTP1-13. The sequence goes on from JBDHTJ010000007.1 coordinate 21,426, forward strand.
GGACGGGCACGGCATGCCCGGCGGCAAGGGAACCGCCGCGCAGGGGGAAGAGATTTTCCAGACCAACTGCGCGTCCTGTCATGGCGAGTTCGGCGAGGGCAAGGACCGCTGGCCAACGCTCGTCGGCGGGCATGGCAGCCTCAAGCATGACCGGCCTGAGAAAACCATCGGCTCGTTCTGGCCCTACGCCTCGACCGTCTACGACTATGTGAAGCGAGCCATGCCGTTCGGCAACGCACAATCGCTCAGTGATGACGAACTGTACGCCGTGACGGCCTATCTGCTGCAGCTCAATGACGTGATCAAGGATCCGAACTTCGAACTCAACGCCAAGACGCTGCAGGAGATCAAGATGCCGAATGCGGATGGCTTCTATGTCGACGATCGCGAGACGGCCGAGAAGCAGTTCTGGAATCGCAAACCCTGCATGAAGGACTGCAAGAAAGAGACGAAGGTGCTCAACCGTGCGCGTGCGCTGGACGTTACGCCGGAAGGAAAGTCTGGACCAAAGGTAGACTGATAAACCAGACCATGAGCACTCCGGGTCGATATCGCCGTTTCGTTGCCATTCTGCAGGGCGTCTCGCTTCTTGCGGGGCTTCCGCAGGCAACCCCTGCATTTGCGGCAGATCCAGCTTTTGGACAGTATCTCTCGAGCGAATGTGTCACGTGCCATCGTGCGGACGGTACAGACAAGGGGATACCTTCGATCGTCGGCTGGCCGGCAGATCAATTCGTGGCCGTGCTGAAATCCTACAAGGCCAAGGATCGGGACAACGCGGTGATGCAAACCATCGCCGGCAAATTCAGCGACGAGGAGATGGAGGCACTGGCTGCATACTACGCCAGTCTCGGCAAGCCGAAGCAGTGAACGGGCCGATAAGCCCGGGAATAATGAAAGCGCCAGGGATCAAGGGAGGAAAGTCCATGAAAGTTACTCGCCGTGCATTTGTCGCAGGATCTGCAGCCACGGCCGGCGCCCTGACGCTGGCTTCACCTGCGGTGCTGGGACAAGCGAAACCGAAAGTCGTTGTGGTGGGCGGTGGCCCAGGCGGCGCCACGGCCGCAAAATACATTGCCAAGGATTCCGGCGGTGCCATCGAGGTGACGCTGATTGAGCCCGCCAAGCAGTTCGTCACGTGCTTCCACTCGAACCTGTATCTCGGCGACTTCAAGCCGTTCGACGCAATAACGCACACCTATGACAAGCTGGCATCGGCCTACGGCATCAAGCTCGCGCATCAGGCGGCCGACGCGATCGACAAGGACAAACGCACGGTGAAGCTTGGCGACGGCACGATGCTGTCGTACGACCGCCTCGTGCTCTCGCCGGGCATCGATCTCAAGTACGACAGCGTGCCGGGCTGGGGCCAGGCACACGAGGAAACGATGCCCCACGCCTGGAAGGCGGGCAAACAGACGCAGCTTCTCAAAGCGCGTCTCGACGCCGTGCCCGATGGCGGCCTGATCGTTATGCTGGCGCCGCCCAATCCCTATCGTTGCCCGCCAGGACCTTACGAGCGCGTCTCGATGATGGCCCATGTGCTGAAGGCGAAGGGCCGCAAGGGGTGCAAGATCATCGTGCTCGACCCGAAGGACAACTTCTCCAAGCAGGCGCTATTCCAGGAAGGCTGGGAAAAGCACTACGGCGGCATGGTGGAGTGGATCAACGCCAAGATCTACGACGGTATCAAGTCTGTCGACCCGAAGTCGAACACCGTTGAGACGGGCTTCGAAACCTACAAGAACGCGGCGCTCGTCAACGTCATTCCGGCGCAAATGGCAGGCAAGATCGCGCGCGACGCCGGCCTTGCAAACGGGTCGGGCTTCTGCCCCATCGATCCCGCCAGCATGAAATCGGCGAACGATGCCAACATCTACGTCGTGGGCGATGCCTCGATCGCGGGTGACATGCCGAAGTCGGCCTTCTCTGCCAACAGCCAGGCGAAGGTGGCGGCGCTCATGGTCAGAGGCGAGCTCACCAAGTCGGCCACGTTCCCGGCCCGCTACACCAACACCTGCTGGTCGCTGATCGAAACGAACGATACGGTCAAGGTGGGCGGCCGCTATGAGCCCAAGGACGGCAAGATCACTGCCATCGAGACTTTTGTTTCGAAGACGGGCGAGACGGCCGACCTTCGCAAGCAGACGCAGGAAGAGAACATCGGCTGGTACTCTGGCATAACTGCCGACATGTTCTCCTGAGACAGAGACCACAATGGACGACAAATGGGAAGCGCGCGGCATGGTGGTGGAGGCAACAGGCCGGCTTACGCGCCGGGGCTTCCTGGTGGGCGCGGGGGCACTCACGTGCTCTCCGCTGCTGGCAACCGGCACACACGCGCAGGCCGCACCACACGCCTTCAAGGTGGGCGCCTTCGATGTCACCGTGATCAGCGACGGCATCATGGCGCTGCCGATCTCGTTCGTTCTGCCAAAGGTGGAGGAGAAATCCGTTGCTGCGCTGTTGGCAGGGCGCAGCGAGGGGGCCGGATCCATCACGGCGCAGGTCAATGTCGCGGTGTTGAAGGCGGCCGATCGGCTCATTCTCGTCGATACGGGCGGCACCAAGGATTTCATGGCCAGCATCGGCGTTTTCGCGGACCGCTTCGAAGCTGCAGGCTTCAAGGCCGACGACGTGACGGACGTCGTTCTCACGCACGCGCATCCAGACCATCTCTGGGGCGCGGTGGATGCGCTGGACGAATCCCGTTTCGGCAAGGCGCGTATCCACATGTCGGTGGTGGAGCGCGACTTCTGGATGAAGGAAGGGCTTGCTGAAAGCATGCCCGAGGCGCTCAAGGGCATGACGGCCGGCAGCGCACGTCGCCTTAAGATCCTCGAAAGCCAAATTGCGACGGCGAAGCCCGGCAGTGAGATCCTTCCGGGGGTATCTCTGGTGGATACAGCCGGCCATACGCCGGGGCATTGCTCGGTGCTTCTCAGCTCTTCTGGACAATCGCTCATGATTGGAGGCGATGCGCTCTCCAATGCGATCGTCTCGTTCGAACGTCCCGACTGGCCGTGGGGCGCCGATCTCGACACTGACAAGGCAATCGCCACGCGCAAGAGCCTGCTCGACCGGTTGGCAGCCGACAAAACCGCGCTGCTCGGCTATCATCTGCCGTGGCCGGGGGTCGGCAGAGTGGAGCGGAAAGACAACGCCTATCGCTTTATCGCCGGCTGATCAGGCAGGACGTCGCTCGAGGATATCGCCGTGACAGTCGACCAACTCCTCGAGCAGATGGGGGATGCGACAGTTCTCGCGCTGGGCGGGCTTGTCATCGGGCTCGCTTTCGGGGCTTTCGCGCAGCAGAGCAAGTTCTGCCTGCGCGCGGCCGTCACCGAGTTTGCACATCGCAGCCTGGGTACCAAGGCTGCTGTATGGGCGCTGGCGTTCTCGTCGGCGGTGCTGGCGACGCAGGCCGCGATCTCCCTCGACTTCCTGAATGTGTCCGAGGTCCGACAGATCGCGGCGCGGGGCAGCATTTCCGGTGCGCTGATTGGCGGCCTGCTTTTTGGGGCGGGCATGATCCTGGCACGCGGATGCGCCAGCCGGCTGCTGGTGCTTTCGGCGACAGGGAATTTACGCGCGCTCGTCACCGGGCTGATCCTCACCATCGTCGCGCAAGCTTCGTTGCGTGGCGCACTGTCGCCGCTGCGGGAAAAGCTTGCAGCGCTCTGGACGGTGGATGGCGGCGCCAGCCGGAACATGCTCGTGGCGCTCGGCGCGGGATCAAAAACCGGCGTGCTTCTCGGCATCGTGTGGCTTGCGGTGGGATTCTGGATCGCGCGGCGGAATGCACTGTCGCTGAAGCCGATCGTCACCGGCATCGGTGTCGGCGTGATTGTGGCCGCAGGGTGGGTCTTCACCTACGCACTGTCGAAGGTGGCTTTCGAAGCCTCACGCGTAACCAGCGTGAGTTTCACGGGGCCTTCGGCCGATACCTTGATGGGCCTGATCAACGAGCGCGCCTTGCCCTTGAGCTTCGATGTGGGGCTCGTGCCGGGCGTGTTCTTGGGCTCGCTCTTGGCGGCGCTGGCGACACGCGAGTTCAAACTGGAAGGCTTCGAAGGCGGGCCCAGCATGCTGCGCTACATCGCGGGCGCGGTACTCATGGGCTTCGGTGGCATGCTGGCAGGCGGATGCGCAGTGGGTGCCGGGGTGACCGGCAGCGCGATCTTCGCGGTGACCGGGTGGATCGCATTGGCGGCGATGTGGCTCGGCGCAGTCGGCGCCGAGCTGCTGCTTTCTCGCGAGGGGCGAACAACGCCCGCTACTTCGTCGCTTCTTCGGCAATCTCCTGCATCAGCGCCGAAATCTTCTCGTTGATTTCGTTCACGCGCTTCGAGGCGCTGGCTACGGGAAGCCTGAAGCCCAACTGGACCTTGCCCGGCTCGTAGTTCAACTCATAGACGAAGAAGGCGATCGGACAATTGGCAATGGCCAACGGGCTGGCGTTGACGGCTTCATGCGTGAGCTTCGAGGGGCAGAACTGCACAAAGACGGCGTTCTTGTAGGGGCTGGTGCTGCCCGCCTTGCTCACCGTCTCTGTGTCCTTCGCGGTCCGCTGCAGCATGGCATTGAACTGGCCGACATAGTCGATCACGTAGCCGCGCTTGATGATGGCGTCCTTGAGGTTCTCGCTGACGTCCTCGAATGAGGCCGCCTTGGAGAAGCTCTTGTAGCCAATGTCGGTTGCGCGCGCGGGAGCGGGCGCAGACAGCATCGCTATCGTGGCCGCAAGGGCGATCGGCGTGAACTTCATGTTGCGTCCTCGCATGAGCGCTTGAAAGATACAGCCACCAATGGCTGTGCTGCAGGCAAGCTGCGCCGGGCTCAAGCCTTGCGCTTGCAGGTGTCGATGCCCAGCAGTGCATAGGGCGGGCACCATCCGAGAATGGCCGTGGCGAGAGGAATGATGCCGATCCAACCCCATGCCGTCTTTGGTCCGACAAAGACGAGCGCGATGAGGACAATGCCTACAACTGCGCGGATCACTCGCTCCATATTGCCGATGTTCGTGGTCATTGCTCGCGCTCCCGAGACTTGAGGGTGTGTGGCTTCGAGATGGGCGCAAAGGACGCGCCGCTCGACGATCGGACGCGGACCTTGCCGCTCCTGACAAATGCCAAGCTACGGCCAGCCGCGCAGCGAAAGATTGATCCAAGTCAAATGCATTAGAAGATGCGCATATGTTGTTTTGTTGGAATACGTGGCGAAGGCTATGCGCCGGGGCATGCGGACAAGCTGTCGCGACCTGGGCGAAACGAGCGGATTGGCGCCCCTTGAACCCGGTTGGAGAGCTTCCTAAATGTGAGCCAGCGCATGCCCATGGTGGGGTGCGCACCATGCGCTGCCTGGCCCAGATGGGCAGGTGAGATCCTGGCCTTTTCAAGGGCTTGGCAGAGAGCACACGTCGCTTCCAGGAGGACTTGTGATGAGACAGATCGACTTTGCCCCCCTCTATAGGTCCACAGTCGGCTTCGACCGGATGTTCGACCTTCTCGACTCCGTTTCCGGCTTCGATGCTGAGGCGGTGGCCTATCCCCCCTACAACATCGAGCGCCTGGGTGAGAACGAGTATCGCATCACCATGGCAGTGGCCGGCTTCACGTCCGACGACATCAAGATCGATGTGAAAGAGCAGAGCCTCACCGTGCGCGGCGAGAAGAAGCCCGAGGCGAAGGAGCGGCAGTTCCTCTATCGCGGCATAGCCTCGCGCGCCTTCGAGCGCCGCTTCCAGATGGCCGACCATGTCGAGGTGAAGGGCGCCGACCTGAAGGATGGCCTCCTGCACATCGAGCTTGTGCGCAACGTGCCCGAGCGGCTGAAGCCGCGCACGATCCCGATCGGCGCAGGCGAGAGCGTGAAGCAGGTCGAGGCCAGGGCCGAACCTGCTGCGTAAGGCTTACAGCCGGAGAGAGTGTGGGGCGGGCGCTGCATGCTGCGGCGCCCGTTCTCGTTTTTTGTCAGCCGGCGCGCCTGATGCCGAAGATGCCACCGGCGACGAGACCAATAAGCGCGCCCATCAATACGAGTACGGCGGTTGCGGCAGCGGCGCTTGGGTCTTTCGTCAATGCGGGAAGCGAAAGGCTCAGTGCCCCAAACGCCACCGCCAGAACGACTGCGCCGATGATGCCCCACACGATTGCTGAAAGGAATTTGCCCATTAGTCAGCTCCAACATATTGCCGCCGTATACAGCCATTCCAGGATAGCTGCGGCGCGGAGGCAATATGGTGAGCGAAGACCGATCGCGCGCAGGCTCTCAGCAGTGGCAATTGCGCCACTGCTGAAGTGAGCCGTTCTCAAGCCCAGCCCGATAGCTCGCGGCGGACTACGGCCTCGATGACATCGATGCCGCTGTCGGTGTCGTTGAGGCAGGGGATGTAGGCGAACTGCTCGCCACCATGCTCCATGAAGACGTGCCGGTTCTCCATGTCCAATTCTTCCAGCGTCTCAAGGCAGTCCGCCGAAAAGCCCGGCGCCACCATGGCCATGCGCTTCACGCCGCTTTTCGCCAGGCGCTCAACCTCGTCGATGGTGTAGGGCTGCAGCCACGGGTCGTTGCCGAAGCGAGACTGGAACGTGGTGAGCCAGGTCTCGGCGGGCCAGCCCAATGCGGTGCGGACGAGGCGCGAGGTCTTCTGGCACTGGCAGTAATAAGGGTCGCCCTGCTCGAGATACTTCTGGGGCATTCCGTGGAACGTCGCCACCAGCACGTCCGGCTTGAAATCGAGCTTGGCGAGGCCATCTCGCACTGATTTGGCGATGGCTTCGATGTAGGCCGGATCATCGTAGTAGGCGGGGGCGATGCGGACCGAGGGCTGCCAGCGCATGCGCATGAGAGCGCGGAAGGCATCGTCACAGGCCGTCGCCGTGGTGGCGGCGGCATACTGCGGGTAGAGCGGAACGAGCAGGATGCGATCGCATCCTTCCGCCATAAGCGACTTGATGCGCTCTTCCGTCGACGGGTTGGCGTAGCGCATGGCCCAGTCGACGACGATGCGTGCGTCCTGCAGTCTTGCAGCCAGCTTTTCGGCCTGCGAACGCGTGATCGTTTTCAGCGGGCCTTCGTTGCGCGCCTTGTTCCAGATCTTCTCGTAGTCCTTGCCCTTGCGCGAAGGCCTCGTCGACAGGATGACGAGGTTGAGCAGGGGCCACCACAACAGCCGGGGCACCTCGATCACGCGGCGGTCGGACAGGAACTGCTTGAGGTAGCGCCGCATTGACCAATAGTCGGTCGCGTCGGGCGTGCCGAGGTTGAGCAGCAGAACGCCGATACGGCCATTGCGAGCGGGAGGATGGCCCGCGGGCCTGGCGCCGTGGCTCGGATCTGAAAACTGCATGTTCATGGCATACGATCTCGGTCGCTACCGCAATGAGCGCCTCTTTGAAGGCGCTCGATCTCACAAATGCGGACCCAAGGCAAGGCTTTGATTTCGCTTGCTGTCTGCCATTCCCTTGGATGCTCGGAAGGGGCCGACATGGAAATCCTTCACTAGAACGAGCGCCAAGGGCCGCTGGACCTCAGGATCTGCGCAGATTGATAGCACCGCGACCACCTTGCGCACCTTGGACGCCCAGCCGCTAGGGGTACACCAGATGGCATGCTCCGTCTAAGGCCTATCGCGCTTTCCGGGCAATTCCGGCAGCGGCAGACCCAAGGGCAACTCGGTGGTGAACTTGATCTCCTCCATAACGAACGAGGAGGAGACGTCGGCAAGGGTGACCTTGTCTATGAGGCGCTTGTAGAGCCGGTCGTAGGAGGTGACGTCTGGCACCACGGCGTGCAGCAGGTAGTCCATGTCACCCGTCATACGGTAGACGGCGAGGATCTCGGGAAAGCCTCTTACGGCCTTGGCGAACTGCTCGAGCCACTTCGGGCTGTGTTCGGTGGTGCGGACAACGATGAAGACGGTGAGCGCGAGGCCGAGGCGGTCGCGGTCCAACAGGGCCACGCGCTTGCGGAGGATGCCCTCCTCCTCCAGACGCTTCACGCGCCGCCAGCAGGCGTTGCGGGAGAGGCCGGCCGCCTCGCCCAATTCCTCGAGCGACTGCCCCGAGTCCCTCTGCAAGAGAGCCAACAACTTGCGATCGGTTTGGTCGATCATCCCATGTATCTCCAAAATTGCGAGACAAAATCACTCATTTTGCAGCGTAGGATAGGATATTTTGGGAAACATTACACTCCCGGCGTGAGTAAAGTTTGCGCACGACCTCGATCTCAATCGCCTCCAAAGGAGAAACGATGCGCCAGACGATGGACAGGCTGTTCCTTGCCCACCCGCGTACGGTCGACGAGACCTATGGCGAGCACATGCGGTTCGCGCTCGGGTTCAGCATGCGGTTGCTGGGCGCAGGGCTTGCTGCGCTCGTGCACGCCTTCATCCCCTGCATGTTCGAGACGACGGCCAGCCGCATGATCAAGGGCATGCACGCGCGCATCACCAACCGGCAGGGCAACGAGGCCCAAAAACCGATGGCTGCAGCTGGAGAACGGGCGACGGCATAGCCGTCGCCGGTATCAATTTGCGGGCTTGTTGGATCCGTCGGCGCAAGCCGTGACAGCAACGCGGCAATAGCCAAAATTTCGCTCGCAATCGGTGGTGGCCGAGGCGCTGGCTTCCTTGAACGACGGCCCTATGGCGGCGCGCCAGTTCGAGGGCTTGTTCGGCACCTCCGCCAGCACCCAGCACTCCTTCCTGGAGATGGTCGCGATCATGCGGCAGCCGCTGCCGCCGACCTGCCGCTCGCACAAGAGGCGCGCGTTGGTCTCCGCGTCTTCTTTTCGCGCCTCTTCCACACGGGCGAAGATGCTGCCCTGCTTCTCGACGACGGCGCCCCAGCAGCCGGCAGAGTTGAAGAAACTGCTGCAGTGGTCGCGTGCCTTGCTGCCGATGACAGGCATGTTGCGGCCGGCCGACTTCAAATACGTGTAGGGATTGGCGGAGGCATCCGGCGATGCCAGATCGACGCCTGCCAGCAGGAGCAGGAGCCCCATCACCCCTGTGGCCGCTGCCACCGCAATGCGCCCCTTGGACCAGCCCTTTGGAATGGATACTGCGGCCGCCTGCAGCTCGCGAACGTCGATGACGCGCGTCTTGTCACTGTTGGCATCGCGCAAAATGCGCGTCGGATTGGCGGAAGCGGCCGGCGTGCCTCCGAGCAGCATCAGGCGCCACTCGGCAATGGATTGAGGCCGCGACTGCGGCTGCAGCTTAAGCGAGGCATCAATCGCCTTGAGGAAGCCGGGGCGATAGCGGCCCTTGGCAACCTCGGAGGCGCTCTTGAGATCGTCGCTCATCTGGCGCGAGGTGGCTTCCGTGGGCCGGTTGCCGCAAATCGCACGATAGAAGGTGGCGCCCGTGGCGTAGATGTCGGTCCACGGGCCGTAGCGGTCCGCGTTGGAGGTGTACTGCTCGGGGGCGGAATACCCGCTCTTGAACACCAGTGCGGAGACAAGCTGGGAGTGCTGCTTGATCTCGAAGCGGGAAGCGCCGAAATCCAGGAGTATCGGCTGGCCGTCCGCCGAGCGGATCATGATGTTTTCGGGCGAGACGTCGAGATGCCAGCTGCGGTTGGCGTGCACCAGTTCGAGTGCGTTGAGCAGGGGCCCCGCGATGAGGTCGAGTTCTTCCTGGGTGGGAGGACTGTCGAGGCCCTGCAGCCACTTCTCCAGCGTTGCGCCCTTTATGAAGTCCAGCAGCATGTAGGCGGTGCCGTTCGTCTCGAAGACGCGCCGGACGCTTACAATGTTGGGATGGCTGAACTGCGCGAGGAGGCGCGCTTCATCGAAAAACTTGCGCAGGCCCCAGCGATAGTCGTTTTCGCTGTTGGTCTTGTTGGCGAAACGGATGGAGGCGCCATCGCGGCGCACGAGATCCTCGGGAAAGAATTCCTTGAGCGCGAATTCTTTTTGCAACGCATCATCGCGAACAAGGTACGTGATGCCGAAGCCGCCGCGGCCCAGAAGCCCAATGATCTCGTATTGATCGATCCGCGTGCCAACCGGCAGCACTGAATCGTCCTGGCTCATGGATCCCTAACCCCTTCGTGCCGCACCGGTTCCGGCTCAGCATGCATCGACAACCGACAAGCGTGGCCACAGCATTCAAGCGCAGCGGCGGACAAGCACACCCCAACAGCGCGAGGCAATACCGGGTCGCGCCGCCGGTCGGGAGAATTGACCGGCTTACCAAGATTGACAAGCCTTCCTGGCAAAATCTTCCGATCAGGTTGAATGCACAGGACCGGAAGCTTAGAGTGTCGGGCAATTCGCATTCCTCGGGAACGGCTCATGCGCAGGGTCAACTGCCGGATCGTGTTGACTTTCGCGCTCGCACTGGCGACCGCCGGAATTGCCGCGTCTGCAATCGCGGAAGATGCCAGGCTCGTCGCCACGTGCGGGGCACCGATTGCCGATACCCCACCCCAAGGCGAAAGCGCTGAGCCAAAGGCAGCGGCGCAATATTCCGCCACGTGCGATGTGCGCGTCACCGATGCGGTCGCCGTGTTAGCCGTGAAGGTGGGCGCGAAGGGACAGGCGGAGCCCCTGGACGCGAAATTCACCCCGTTCGATGCAAAGGAACAGGCGCTGACGGCCATGTTCCTCATCCAGGTGGTAGAACCGCAGCGCTTCCGTACCGCACAGCAGATGGCAGATGCGGTGATCCGCATTGCCGAGGCGCGGGAAGGCAAGCGGCGGTTTGCAGCCTATTCCATCGCCAACGATCTGACGCTGTTGGCAGGTTTCCAGGCGTCGAAGGCAGATTTCGACAAGGCGGTGCGTGGCTTGAGGCCGCAAACGCTGCCGACGCAGCTCTACCAGACGACGCTGGAGGCCATTGACAAGCTGGCCAAAGAGCCCGGCGACAGGAAGGCGCTCATTCTCGTCGGCGACGGCAATTCCGACGATACCGGTTACACGCATGAGCAGGTGGTGGCGGCTGCGCGGGCGGCGAACATCGTGATCCACGCGCTCGGATTCGTAGAGCAGGCGACGGAGATGCCGCGCTTCCAGTTGCTGCGACGGCTCGCCGAAGACACTGGCGGCTTCAAGCGGGAAGTGCGGCTCGCCCGGGAGGCCCGCTACAACATCACGCCGAAATTCGCCAGCGAGGTGCTGGAAAACGGCGGCACGGTGAAGATCAACTTCAAGACCCTGACAGGGCCAGTCGTCGCTTCGCTGAACGCCGATCTGGGCGGTGGCAAGACGGAAAGCGCAGAGAAGACTTTCGACATTCCGGTTCCCGCACAACCTGAGAAGCCATTGCCCGAACCCAAACCCGAGCCCGGGCCGACCACGCCGCTCGAGCGTGTCTCTGCCTGGGTCAAGGACAATACCGTCATTTCCTATGCAATCGGCGTGGGCTTTGGACTTGCTGCGCTGGGCTTCCTGCTGTTCGCGTTCGGCCGAAAGCCGCAGCCTCTCCCGCCTGTCACGACCAACGTTACCAAGGCCGAGACACCGAAGGAAAAAGCCGTCATCTATGGCTGGCTCGAGATGCTCGACGGAAACGCTACGCGGCATCCCCTTAGCACCACGAACGCGCGCATCGGCCGTCACCGGGACAATGACGTGTGCCTGCAGAACGACACCATTTCCCGGCGGCACGCGATCCTGCATTACAATCCGGACACCAAGCGGTTCGTCATCACCGATCTGGGTGGCGACAACGGCGTGGTGGTCAACAAGATCAGGCAGAAGAGCCACGAGCTCAATGACGGTGATCTCATCGAGCTCGGCGAAGTTCGCTTGCGCTTCCGCCCCAACTTGGAGTTTCTTGGCGAAGGGCGCCCCCCGCTCGCCCCAACCTGAGACAGTACGAACCGAGGCAGAACGAGGCTGCAGATGACCAGCAATCCAGCCGGAGGCGGCGGCGACGACGCAGACAGCCGCAAGACGCGGTTCGTGCCTCGTCCGGACGTTGTCGAGGGGGATGCGGCGCCGGCGCCACAGCCCGGCAACCGGCTTGCGCAGGGAGCGGCAGGAGATGCAGCTGCGCCTGATCTCGGCGCGACGCAGAGCCTGCATCCGGGCTTCTCCCCACCGCCGGAGGACCCGCCCGCCTCACCGATCCTGGGCGGCACGATCATCGGCCGTACGCGCCTCGTCGGCGATCACGCTGCGACGGCGCTTGCGGCAGGCAATCCGGCAGCAGCCCCCGCGGCCCCTGCCGGCCAGGCAACCATGAGGTTGGGAGCGGCGCCCGTGACGGCAAAAACCGAGTACATTCGCGGCGAGAACATCCAGGCTGACCCCGTGGCAGCGTGGGTCGTGGTCGTGAAAGGCCCAGGCAGGGGCGGTTTCCGCCCTGTGTTCGTGGGCATGAACTCCGTGGGGCGCGACGGCAGCCAGCGGGTGCCGCTGAACTTCGGGGACGACGCCATCTCGCGTGAGGAACATGCGTTCATCACGTACGACGACGAGCAGCGCGTGTTCTATCTCCAGCACGGGGGCAAATCGAACCTCGTGAGGCTGGGTGATCAGCCGGTGCTGATGCCGACGGAACTGAAGGCGCACGACCTGATCCGCATAGGCAAGACAACGCTTCGCTTCTTCCCCTGCTGCGGCCCGGATTTCTCCTGGTCTGACGAGGTTCCCGACGCATGAGCTATCTCCTGGCCAGTGCCGCCCGAGCGACCGTCGGCGCGCGCTCGGGCCAGGAGGACGCCTATCGTGTATGGCCCGGTGAAGGGGTCATGCAGCCTGCAGGCAATGCGGGCCTTCTCACCGTGCTGGCTGACGGCATGGGCGGACATCGCGGCGGTGCCATCGCGGGGCAGACGGCCTGCGCCACCTTCACGGAGGCGTTTGCCGCCAACGAAATGCCCTACGACGAGCGCCTGAGCATGGCGCTCCATGCCAGCAACGACGCCCTTGCCGACGAGGTGGATCGCAACGGCGCGCTGAAGGGCATGGGCTGCACGCTCATCGGCGCCTGGTTCGACGACACCGGCATGCGCTGGACGAGCGTGGGTGACAGCCTGCTGCTGCTGTATCGCTTTCCTGACGTCATCCGCCTCAACGAGGATCACTCGCTCGGGTCCTATCTCGACGAGCAGGCGCGGCGCAACGAGATCTCCTACGAAGAGGCGCGCGGCAACCGGCATCGCAATGCCCTGCGCTCGGCGCTTACCGGATCGAAGATCGACCTGATCGATCTGCGCGGCGAGCCGCTGCAATTGATGGCGGGCGACTGGGTGGTGCTGGCCAGCGACGGCATAGCGTCCCTTGATGGGGACGAGCTTGCCGACATCATGTACCGCTACAGGGAAGGCAAGCCCGAGGAGATGGCAGAGGCGCTGATCGGCGCGGTGGAAGCCAAGGGCATGCCCGAACAGGACAACACCACCGTCGTCGCCGTGCGCGTCGAGGGGGCCAGCGAAACCGTGAAGACGCGGCAGGTGACGGAGGAGGGCGGCGACGCCATCACGCTGCGCACCCGTCGCATCGGCGTGGTCTCGGGCCGCAAGGTGCTGACGCCCGGCGAGGCGCAGGCCAAGACCAAGAGCGAGGGCCGCAAGACGGCTGCCATGCGGCCTGCACCGCCGCCACCGCGTTCGACATTCGAAACGCTGCTGACGAAGGGGCCCGTGGCGCTGTTGCTTGCGGCCGGTGCCGCGTTCGTGCTGGCGGCCGCTATCTTCCTGTTCAAAGCCTCGAAGACCATGGGGCCCGAGACGCCACCAGGGCCTTCCATCCCCTCGCAGATCGACCTGCCCGCCCGTACAGACCCGACGAAGCAAATCCAGCCACCGGAGCCGGAGCGCGCGCCACAGCCCGTGCGCGATCCCGACCCGCCGCCACCCGCACCCGCGCCGCCGCAGAGCGCACCGCCACCGGCAGCGCCAGTCCAGCCGGCGCCGAAGGCAGGGCCTGGACCTTCGACAGGGCCAGAAACGACTCCGACGCCACAAAATCGATCGGCGCCGCGCCCCAAGTCGCAAACCCAGACGCAGTCACCGGCGGACGATCCCGACATCGACATTCAGCGCGATCCGGGCGTGCAACCGCAGGAAGGTGGCTCACCGCCGAAGGCGCAACGCAAACCCGACAGAATCATTTCAGCGCCACCAAAGGACCAACCGCCAACGAATGGCCGGAAGGATCGCGAAAAGAAGGAAGTCCCGCGCGTCCCGCAGTGAAGGGCCGTGTTCCGAAGGAAACAGCGCGCCGCCACGGCGCAATTTCATATGCATGGCCGAGCCGAATTAGCTCCATGATCGAGATGTCCGCGCGCAGCATGTCTCCCAAGATCCTCAAACACCGTGCCCACCTGATGATAGCGGCGGCATTCGCAGTCACCGCAGTGGCGGCACCCGTGACGGGGGCGCTCGCCGGCGGTTCGGACATCATCCGCATCCTGCGGCCAGACGGAACGTCCGATCCGGTTGCGACAGTGCGCGAGGATACACCGCCTCCGAAGAAGCCAACGGAACCACCAAAGAACAGTGTCCTTGCGGGCAAGTTCGTGAAGATACCCGTGCGCCTCGGGACCAACGCGACCGATGGCAGCAAGGCCTGGCTCGGCGTCAATCTCGAGAACGATGTCATCGACCGCACGTTTGCCATCTCCATTGGCCTGATGAACCCTGCGGGCGCCCTGGTTACGGATACCTCGCCCGGGGGGCCGGCCTCACAAGGCGGCATCCGGCCCGGTGATATCGTGGTGAGCGTGAACGGCGTATCCATGGGCGACGGAGCGCAGTTGCGCTCGATCGTGGCGCAGAATGCGCCGGGGAGCCAGGCGATCATCGAGGTCTGGCGTTTCGTTCCCGACGGCAGCGACTACGTGACGACGCTGCGGCGGCTGGGCGAGCAGGGCAATGCCGTGATCATGGCGATGCTCGGCTCCATGTACGCTGCTGGCAAAGGGGTGGGCCGCGACGATGCGGAAGCCGTGCGCTGGTACCGGGCGGGTGCGTCCGCAGGGCATGCGGTTTCCATGATCGAGCTCGCCAACCTGACCCTGGACGGGCGCGGTACGCAGCGGGACCAGCAGGAAGCCGTGCGCTTGCTGCGTGGTGCTGCCGATACCGGACATGTCCATGGCTTGTGGCGCTACGCGCAGCTGCTCCTGGAAGGCAAGCTCGTGCCGAAAGACGCGGCGCAGGCGGCACAGCTGTTCCGCCGCAGCGCCGATGGTGGATTTGCGCCCGCCATGTACGAGCTCGGCACCATGAACGCGAACGGTGTGGGCATGCCGCGAAACTACCAGGAGGCGGCGCGGCTATTCCAGAAGGCCGTGGACCTCAACAATCCGGCGGCGATGGTGGATCTGGGCAATCTCTACAGCGAAGGCAAAGGCGTCGAGCTGGACGAGGCCAAAGCCGTTGAACTCTACCGACGGGCGGTGGCGTTGAACCAGACCGCCGGAATGCAGAATCTGGCGGCAATGCTGGACAATGGCCGCGGCGTCGCGCGCGACCCGGAGCAGGCGGTTGAACTCATTCTCAGGTCACTTCGGGGTGGCAACGAATTCACGCATCGACAGATGACGCAGAACCATACGGCTTACACGCGTGAGTTCCGCATGGCGCTGCAGCGGCGGCTGAAGGACGAAGGGCTCTACACGGGAGCAATCGACGGCGAGTTCGGACAGTCGACGCAGGGCGCCGTCACAGCGTACTTTAAGCGGCACCAGGAATCCCGATAGAAGGAGGCCGGCACCATGATCCGCCCGACGACGGCGGGCGAAAGGTCCGGGCACGAGGAATGCGCCACGCAGCCCTGAGCGTGTTGATTGCGACCGGTTTCGCCCTGGCGCTGCCGGGTGCGAGCGTGCCTGCCTTCGCGGAAGGCACAAGCATCATTCGCATCCTGCCGCCCGAGCAGGCGCCGCCAGCACCGCCGGAGCGCAACCCTTCGCCGCCGGACAACAAGGTGGTCCCGACGCCGCCTACGCCGCCACCACCGCCGCCGCCGACCCCGCCGGACAAGCGCGTCGAAACGCCAACGCCCCCCAAGCAGGGCCAGTTCGTGAAGCTGCAGTTGCGGCGCGGCGCCACCATGACGGACAACGTGCGGGGATGGATCGGCGTGAGGTACGACTCGCTCGATCGACCACTCGCCATCTCGCTCGGGCTCATGAATCCGGCAGGGGCGCTGATCCTCGAGACGTTCTCGGGCAGCCCCGCTGCGGTCGGTGGTCTGCGGCCCGGCGACGTGGTTGTGAGCGTCGACGGCGGTGCCGTGGCCAATCCGCCGCAATTCATTCAACGCCTGCAGGCCGTGGTTCCGGGCAACGAGAGTACGCTGGAGGTCTGGCGCTATGTGCCAAACGGCAGCGACTTCATAAGCACGCTGCGCAGCTTCGCCGAGCAGGGCAATACGTCGGTGATGCATCGCCTGGGTGACATGTACAATCGCGGCGTGGCAGTGCCAAAGGACGAGGCGGAGGCGGCGCGCTGGTTCCGGATGGGCGCAAATGCCGGCAACGCGATGTCGATGGCGGATCTAGCGCAGATGCTGCTTGAAGGGCGCGGCGTAGCGCAGAACACCACCGAGGGGCTGCGGCTTCTCAAGGCGGCGGCGGATACCGGCACGCCGGCAGCGATGTGGCAGTATGCGCTGGTGCTGCAGAACGGCAAATACACGACGAAGGATCTGGCGGGGGCTGCGCAACTGCATCAGCGCGCGGCGGAAGCCGGGTACCACCCTGCGATGCTCAGCTATGGCGTGATGCTTGCCAACGGGCTTGGCATGCCGCGCAACTATCAGGAGGCGGCGCGGTGGTATGAGAAGGCTGTGGCGCAGAACAATTCCGGCGCGATGGTGAACCTCGGCATCCTCTACCAGTACGGCAACGGCGTGGAAAAGAACGAGGTGCGGGCGCACGAGCTTTACGAACGTGCTGCCAACATGGGGCACCCAGCCGGAATGCACAATCTGGCGGTGCTGCTGGACAAGGGGCAGGGCGGGCGAAGAGACTCAGACCGTGCAGCGGATCTCGTCATGCGGGCGCTGCGGGCGCGTCACGAATTCAGCTTCAAGCAGATGACGCAGAATGGCGCCAGCTATACGCGCGAATTCCGCCTCGCCATGCAGAAGCGGCTGAAGGATGCCGGCGTTTACAATGGGCCCTCCGATGGTGACTTCGGGCAGACGACTGTCGCTGCCATCACCACGTACTTCAATATGAAGCACTGAGGCTTCCGATCAGCCTTCCAGCAGCCAGCGGCCATCGGCCTCGCGGCATGCAATGCCTTCGACGCGGCCGGTCTGCGTGCCCGCCGACATGACGAGGACGATGTGCCGGCACACGCGGCCACGCGCGTCCTTGAACGAGGACGTGGGGTTTACCAGTCCGTTGAGGCGGCCGTGCGCGCGGTACCAGACGTAGCTGGAGCCGTCTGCCACCTCGGTCAGGGCAAAGCGGATGGCCTCGAGCGTGGCGATCTCATCGGCCTCGTCGAGCCGGGGCGCAAGCGTGCCTGGGGCGGAGGGTGAGGGGAAGGGGCCGCGGGCGAAGGGATCAGGACGCTGTGCGCCATCGCCTTCCGGGCGCGCATCGGAGACGCCTGCCATCTCGGCCGCGACTGCGGGGGCGATCGGCAGAAGGAGTGCCGCGAAGAACACAACTCGCGATAGCGAGCGGGCAAATGAACGCATCGGACGCAACTCGCGACAGCCACTGGGACAAGACACACCGCTGGCCAGTTTGCGAGAGCAGGGTTAAGACGGAGTGAACGCGCTGAGCCGGAGAAGCAAGAATGGCCGACGACAAGAAGCCTGAGTACTACAAGGGGCCACAAGCCGGCGACTTCGCCGCCGCGGACGAGCCCTTCGAGCTGTTCACCTCATGGCTCGCGGAAGCCAAGGCGCACGAGATCAACGACGCGAACGCGATGGCGGTTGCGACGGTCGATGCCGATGGCCTGCCGAACGTGCGCATGGTTCTGATGAACGGTTTCGACCCGCCGGGGCATGCGCATCGCGGCTTCATTTTCTATACGAATTTCGAGAGCGCGAAGGGTCGCGAGGTGCTCGCTTCCGGCAAGGCAGCACTGATGTTCCACTGGAAATCGCTCAGGCGGCAGGTGCGGGTGCGCGGGCCGGCGCAGCAGGTGAGCGATGCAGAGGCCGACGCCTATTTCTCCACGCGTCCGCGCGGCAGCCAGATAGGGGCGTGGGCCTCGCAGCAGTCACGGCCGCTGGAAAGCCGCTTCGCGTTGGAGAAGGCAGTGGCATCGTGGGGCACGCGCTATGCCATCGGCACGGTGCCGAGGCCGCCGCACTGGTCGGGCTTCCGCGTGACACCACTCGAGATCGAGTTCTGGCACGACCGGCCTTTCCGTCTGCACGAGCGCATCGTGTTCCGGCGCGCCGTCGTCGACGGGGCGTGGGAAAAGACGCGGTTGTATCCGTGAGGACGTGCCGATGACCACGCTGCAAGAGCTGGAAACGCCACGCCTTCTGCTCGACCTCGACCGTCTTGAAGCCAATGCGGTGAAGATGCGCGCGCGGGCCAAAACACTCGGCGTGAAGCTGCGCCCGCACCTGAAAACACCGAAGTCGCTGGACGTGGCGCGGGTGGCAGGCGGTGGCGCGTTCCTGCCCGGCACGGTCTCCACCCTGAACGAGGCGGAGTACTTCGCGCGCGGAGGTGTCCACGACATCCTCTATGCCGTGGGCTTCACGGCGAACAAACTGCGACACCTGCATCGCATCATGGAGGAAACCGGCGCACGGATCACGATCGTCACGGATTGCGCCGAAACCGTCGGCGCAGTCTCGCGCTATGCGCAGGAGCACGGATTGACTATCCCGCTCGCGATCGAGATCGACTGCGGCGAACATCGCGGCGGTCTGGCACCCGACGATAGCCAGGTCGTGCAACTTGCGCTTGCGGCCGCGGCGGCACCGGGCATCGCGTTTCGAGGCGTGATGACGCACGCGGGGCATTCGTATGGCACTGCCGATCACGGCGAGGTTCGCGCCATCGCAGAGGCGGAGCGAAACGCTGCGGTCTCTGCGGCTCAGGCCATTCGCAAGGCCGGCGTGCCTGTGGAGATGGTCAGCGTCGGATCGAGCCCAACGGTGGTGCTTGCGGCACATCTCGACGGTGTAACGGAGGCACGCGCAGGCATCTACCTGTTCTGGGACCTGGCGCAATACTCCCGCGCCATCTGCCGCCTGGAGGACATCGCCGTCTCGGTGCTGACGTCGGTGATCGGCCACAACAGGCGCGAGGGATACCTGCTTGTCGATGCAGGCGCCCTTGCCATGTCGAAGGATACGGGCGCGCACAAGTTCCTCCCGGAGGCCGGGTTCGGCTTCCTGTGTGACGCGCAGACGACGGCGCGCCTCGGGGACCTCGCGATCGCCACGGTCTACCAGGAGCATGGCGTGGTGCCGGTGAAGGACCCCGCCTGGTTCGACCGGCTGCCGGTGGGGGCGTTGGCGCGCGTGTTGCCCAATCATGCCTGCATCACGGCTGCGGCCTATCCGGGCTACGACGTGCTCAGAGGCACGGATATCGTTGGCTACTGGCCGCGAACGAACGGCTGGTGAGGCGCTTTTTAACCAAGACGAGCCGGAAACGGACGCCGGGGCGGCATGTTTCATGGAAGCCGCGGCAGGGCTATGGTCTTGTCTTTCGGCAGCCAGATCACAGGGAGCTTCAAGTCCGTGCCGACGTCGGTGGCACATAGCCATCAGGCAGGGTGTGCCGCATGAGCCTGCCGGAGTTCCTCGCGCTTGCGCCAGAGGAGTGGATGGCGGTGCGGCTCAGCCTCAAGGTCGCGAGCGTGGCGACGCTTGCGAGCCTGCCGGTTGCGCTCATCGTTGCGGTGGCGTTGGCGCGTGGGCGGTTCTGGGGCCGGGACTTGCTGAACGGTCTCGTGCTGCTTCCGCTGATCCTGCCGCCGGTGGTGACCGGCTACATCCTGCTTATTCTCTTCGGCCGCAAAGGCGCCATCGGCAGCTTCCTGGAGAGCACCTTCGGCCTCGTGTTCTCATTCCGGTGGACGGGTGCGGCGTTCGCGTGCGCGGTGATGGGCTTCCCCCTGCTCGTTCGCGCCATCCGGCTCTCCATCGAGAGCATCGACGCGCGGCTCGAAGAGGCGGCCGGAACGCTGGGGGCGAACCGGTTCTGGGTTTTCCTCACGGTCACACTTCCGCTCACGGCGCCGGGCATCATCGCTGGCATGGTGTTGTCGTTCGCCAAGGCGATGGGCGAGTTCGGCGCCACCATAACCTTCGTCTCGAACATTCCAGGCGAAACGCAAACGCTGCCCTCCGCAATCTACGCGTTGATCCAGGTGCCAGGCGGCGATGCCGGCGCCATGCGCCTGACAATCGTGTCCATCGTCATCGCCATGGCCGCCGTGCTTCTTTCCGAGGTTCTGGCTCGGCGAACCACGAGCAGGCGGACCTGAAGCATGAGCATCAGCGTCGACATCCATCACCTGCAGGGCAGTTTCCAGATCGATGCGCAGTTCGAAGCGCAGCGGGGACTGGTGGCGTTGTTCGGGCGCTCGGGCTCGGGGAAAACGTCGATCATCAACATCATCGCCGGCCTGACGCATCCCGACCGCGCGCGGGTGACCATCGACGGCACAGCGCTTGTCGACACCGAAAAGAGAATACTGGTGCCGCGACATCGTCGGCGCATCGGCTACGTGTTCCAGGAAGGACGGCTTTTTCCGCACCTGACCGTGCGGCAGAACCTGCTGTACGGACGCTGGTTCTCGGCCTTGCGCAAGGCAGGCGCCGATCTCGACGACGTCGTCGACATGCTGGGGCTCGCCGCCTTGCTCGACCGGTATCCGGGGCGTCTATCGGGCGGGGAAAAGCAGCGCGTTGCCGTTGGGCGGGCCCTGCTTTCCGACCCGCGGCTCTTGTTGATGGACGAACCGTTGTCGTCTCTCGACGAGGCGCGCAAGGCGGAGATCATGCCCTACATCGAGCGCATGAGGGATACGGCGCGTGTGCCCATCATCTACGTCAGCCACTCGATTGCGGAGGTGGCGCGGCTGGCAACGAGCGTGGTTCTGATCTCGGAGGGGCGCGTGGCGGCCTCGGGGCCCACTGCAGAGATCATGCATCGGCTCGACCTGTTTCCGCTCACGGGGCGCGCGGAAGCCGGCGCGATCATCGACGTCGAAGTGCTGCGCCATGAAGCACGGGAAGGGCTTACGCACCTTTCGGCGCGCTCAGGCGACTGGCGCGTACCGAGCTTGAAGGCGGCGGTGGGAACGCGCATGCGCATGCGCATCCGCGCGCGCGACGTTATTCTCGCGCGGGAGGCGCCCAAGGACGTGAGCGCGCTCAACGTGGTGGAGACGACGGTGGTCGACATCGGCCAACGCGAGGCGCCCATCGTGGATATACGGCTCGATTGCAACGGCGACGCGCTGATTGCGCGCATATCCAGGCATTCGGCCGAAAAACTCGCGCTGGTGCCAGGAGCGAAGGTGTTCGCGCTCATCAAGGGCGTGGCGCTCGATCGGCGCAGCCTTGGCGGTGCGGGTGGACGTGGCGATGATCATCACGCCAGCGCCGGCCCTAGCACCATCGACATCGACGGCACGTAGCTGATCAGCGTGCTTGGGCCGCGAGGGCCTGTGCTGCGATCCAACCGCGCACTTCGCCCATGTCGGCCTTGCCGATCGCCATTCTGGCAAGCCCGCTGCGCGATATGAGCATGGTGACGGGCAACTCACCGCGCCAATTCGGATCTATCTCACGCATCAGACGTGTGATCGGCGTATCGTCAAAGGCCCATGTGGTGGCCTCGCCAAGACCGGAACGCTCCAGCATATCGTGCACCAGCGTCGGGTTGGGCGGCAGTCGCTCGGCATGCAGGATGACGATATCGACGGGCGGCTTCTCGCGCACGAGGCGGCCCCACATGGGTAATTCCTCGCGACACGGCGCGCACGTGAGACCCCACATGTGGACGATCAGCGGCTTGTCCCTGTGCTGCTCCATGATCTCGGTCCAGGAACCTCGCACGAAGCGCAACACATCAGCGGCCTGCGCCTGCGTCACCATCAGAGCAACGAGGCCCAGGAGAACCGAGAGCGATAGGCGCTTCTTCGCGCGCTTCATGGCAGTTGATCCAGCTCGATGAGGCGGTAGCCTTCCGGCCCCTGCGATTTCCACGATATGAACACATGAGCGCCATTGGCGACGAAAAGCGGGTGGTCGTTGTCGCCCTGCGTACGCGCCACCTCGGCCGGGGCCGACCACGTCTGCCCGTCATCTGCCGAGCGCTTCACGAACAGCAGCGAATTGTGCCCGTCGAACTCCTTCCAAGCAAGGAAGACCCGGGACTTGTGGGCAAGTACCGCCGGCCGCGCCGGTGCCTTGTCCGGCCGGCCAAGCGCGAGCGGAGGCGAAAAGCCTTCTCCGCCCGCGGCGCGCGCGTAGAAAAGGCCTTGGCGATTGCTGCCGTTCGTGAACCAGACGGCGTGGTAGGTGCCCGCCTCGGATATCGCGAGCTGCGGCCCGTGATGCGGGCAGGCATCGGTTTTCCAGCCGTCATCCGAGACCCTGATGAGCGGTTGCATCGTCGTCGGTGATGCGAAGGCCAGGATCGCATGGTCGCGGATGCTGCCTTGGAAGATGTTGCGGAACATGAGCACCGGCTTGCCCGGGCCGGCGAACGCCAGCCCGAGGCGGCAACATTCGCAAGTGTTGTCGAGGGCCAGCGCGACGCTGCTCTCGGCCGGCGCTGTTTCTGAAAGCCAGGTGTAGGCGAGGGCAGCGCCCGCGTAGCTTTCTCCGCGTGCGCGGGCGGCAGGTCGGTTGCGCTTGTCGAGCCATGCCGCGAAAAGGCGGCCTTCCGGATCCAGGCCAAGTGCCTCGAAGCGCTGGCTCTCGTTGTTCTCGGTTATGGGGCGCGGCGGGGTGAAGGTATGTCCCTCCTGCGCGTGCGACACGAACACCTGGCCGTTGAAGGCCTTGTCCTTGAAGGTGGCGTAAGCAACCGTGATGCGGCCCTTCGCATCCACGACGATCTTCGGGCGCGAGTCCGGTCCCCAGTCCAGTTGCTGAGGGCCCGGCGTCACTTCGACGGCAGGCTCGAAGTTGCGCCCCCCGTCGCGCGAACGCGCCACCAGCACGCGCTGGGCCGCTGCGAAGGCGACCCAGAGCGTGCCGTCGGGGCCGAAGGCCGGGGTGACCGTGCTGGCGCATTTCAACGTCGGCTCGGAGCATGCGGGCGTCTTCGCGACGCGGTCGATCTTGTGGCCGTGATGCTGCGCCTGCGCGGCGGAAACCGCCGCGAGGGTCGACAGCAAGACGGCAACAGCCAGGCGGGGGATGTGCGGTCGCATGGCGTTCTTCCTCAGAACTTGAGCTTCATGCCGCCATAGAAGGTGCGGGGCATGCCGGCGTAGATGTTGCCGCTGGCATTGGCTGCCAGCCACGTCGCGTCCCGCTCCACGCCGCCCGACTGGCTGTTCGTGATGTTGTTGGCGGAAGCGACATAGGTCTTGTCGAAGAGATTGCGCACCTCGAAGAAGAGGCTCATGCCCTTCAAGGGCCCGGCCGCAAGCTCCGGCACGTAGTGGATATTGAGGTTGTAAAGCTCATAGGAGGGCGCCTTGAGGAGGTTGCCATTCTCCATGAAGAACGCATCCTTCCACTGATATTCGAGGTAGGCGCCGAGGCCTTTCAAAGGGCCGCTTGGCTGGTCATAGCCCACGCGCGCAAGAAGCTCGTTGGGCGAATTGCCGGGGATCTTGTGTCCAGTGCGATCGAACAGTACGGCGCTGCCTGAAAGCCGCTCGGCATACTCGGTGTAGTACTGATCCATGTACAGATACGCTGCCGTTGCGCGCCATCCCGCAAACGGTTTCCAGTCCGCCGCAAGCTCAATGCCGCGGTGCTCCGAGCGTGGCGCATTGAACTGGAAGGTGCCGCTGCCGCCGCTTCCCGTTTGCGAAACGATCTCATTGCGAAAGAACTCGTAGAAGCCGGTGACGCTGAGCTTGAATGCCTTGGAGGGCGTCCAGTCGACCCCAAGGTCATAGCCCAGGTTCGTCTGCGCCTGCAGTTGCGTGTTGTCGCCAGGCGCGCCGGTCGATGTGGTGAACAGGTTGCCGATCTGCGGCGTGCCATAGCCCGTCGCCACGCGGCCGCGGAATTGCCAGTACTGGTCGGGCTTGAGAACGAGGCCGGCTTCCTGCGCATGGTTGACGTTGGTGCGATCGGTGCTGACAGAACTCGTGGAAACCGTGGGATTGGGGGAGCCGGTGTAGGTGAACTGGGTGCTGGTGCCATAGAGGTGGGTTTGCTCCACCCCTGCGCCCAATACCAGCATCACGCCTTTCGCGGGCGATATCTCCTCGCGGACGCGCGCGCCGACGTTTGTCGTGCCGCCGTCGACATACTGGGTGCGGCGACCCAGCGTGCCGTTGCCGCCCGGCATGACGTTGAAGGTGTTACTGTCGTTGGGAAGCGTGTTGTACCAAACGCCCGCGAGGTGCACGGCGGGCGCGCCGAACAGGCTGTAGCGCTGTCGCAGGCTCGCCATCAGGTTCATCGAAAGGAAATCGCCGACGGCGCTGGTGGTGCCCGTGGGCTGGCTGATGTTGCGGTCGTCGATGACGCCCTGCACCTGCCAGTCCGTGTTGGCATCGACCTTGTGCTCCCAACGCAGGCCGGCGATGGTGCGGAAATCGTTGCGATTGAGACCTGCCTGCGCCGCCGTCAATGGCACCTTCGCGCCGTTGAAGCCGTTGGCGAAGAACGTGTTCGAGGCGCAGCCTGCAGGGAGCGACGCCGACCAATCAACCGCACAGCCCTTCTGGTACGGGTTGAGCAGGAACTCATTGAACTTGAGGCGATAGGACAGCTGCGTGTCGAGCGCGTTGTGGATGAACTTGAAGGTGAACTTGTCGCTCGAAGACGGGGTGAAGCTCGCGAGTAGGTTCACGGTCTGGGTGTTAAACGCATTGTAGTCGAGATGGCCGGTGCTGCGCACATCGCTGGCAAACAGCGCATACTCGAAATTGCCCTTTTTCTCGCCCAGGGCCAGGTAGTTGTTGAAGTACCGGAAGCTGCCGACGTCGATGCCGTATTCGAAGCCGTTGATCTCGCCGCCTGTGCGTGTGCGGAAGTTGATGGCTCCGCCTGTCGCGTAGTTGCCGAAGAGCGCCGAGGAGGGACCGCGCCAGACATCGACGCCGCCATAGGCGTGCGGGTCGGTCAGGTCCGTGCGGGACAGGCCATCCGGCTGGGTGACGGGAAATCCATCTTCGAAAACCTGGATGTTGCGTACGCCGAAGCCATTGCGGGCGTTGGAGCCGCGGATCGACACGCCCATATCGCGCGGACCGTTGCCCTGCTTGATGGAAATGCCCGGCACCTCCTGCAGGAGATCCCCCACCGAGAACGCGCGCGTGTTCTCAGCGCTTGCGCGTTCGACCGTCGTCACGGGCTGGGCGCCTGTCGAACCGCCGATCCCCGGCGCTGAAACCTTTACCGATGCGGTTGGCGGTGAGACTGCCTGAGGTGCCGGCTGAACGGCTGCCGTTGTGGGTGGCGCGGGCCGTTGCGGGGCTTTCGCTGGCGGCTTCACCGCAGGCACCGTGACTTCCACCTGAGGAAGCGGGGTGGGGGCCGCGGGCTGGTTGCTTTGAGCTTGGACAGGAGAGACTTGGAGGGGGCTCGCCATGGCTAAAGCCAAGAGCGATCCAGCCCGGTACGCACGAAATGAACGGAGCATGGTACGAACTCGTCAGAAAAGGTGCACGCGCCTCTGGACAAGCGCAATGCGCCCGTCAGAGCCGATGAAAAGGCCTTTCAGACGAGGAGAGGAGGTCCGCGGCTGCGCGGCGTGAAGCTGACGCCCGTTACGATGGTATCGTCCGCTAACGGCTGATCAATGCGCCGTTCGACGCGATGCAGCAGCCCCAACTCCGCCGCGGCCAGCACGACGAGGCCGAAGCCCATGATGCCCTTGCAGATGGGGCACTGCTGCCCAGGATCGCCGGGAAGCTGCGCGGGCGCGTCTGGCGTGGTGGTGCCGCCGGCGCCATGGCAGATGATCATGAGGTCGTGCGCGAGTTGCTGGGCTTCGAGCACAGCAGGCGTGCGCGCTGCCGCATGCCACGGCACGAGCGTGGCGTGCAGGAATATGGCCAGCAATGCGAGTGTCGCAGCGAGGCGGCGCACGAGTTGATCCCCCCAGATCCGGGCGCACTAAAGCATGGCCGTGAGTAGGGCTCAAGCTCTGACCCTTGCGACGTTCTTGCCAGCTATCCGGCGAGCTTGCGCAGTGCGGACTGGAAAGCCACACGCTCCGTAAGCGTCAGCCGCGCCAGCATGTCCTGCGCATAGGCCTGGGCCAGCGGCACGATTTCGCCATGCAGCGCGCGGCCCTTACTGGTGAGGGACAGGAAGCTTTCGCGCTTATCCTCGTCGTTGACCTCGACCCGCAAGAGGCCGCGACGGCGCAGGCTGGCGACTGCACGGCTGACTGCGGTCTTGGGCAGATGCCGGGCCGCGCCGACGTCCTTTGCGCGCACGCGCGGCACCTCCGCCACCGTCGCCAGCACGCGCCACTCGGGAATGCTCAAGCGGAACCGCTCCGCATAAACTTTCGCAAAGCCAGCGCTGGAAACCTCTGCCAGTACTGCGAGCTGATAGGGGGGGAAGTCGGCCAGACGGAAGGGGGCCGGCTCAGTCCTGAGCGCAGCAGGCGCGGGTGCCGATGCAGAAGTGCGGGACACGAAGGCCCCTCCCTTGACAATCGTTTCACCTGAAACTAATACCTCGATAAGACCGCGGCAAGCGGCATTTTGGCGTGATCGACCCGGACATACTTGCCGGCAGCGCCCGAAGGAGGAGTTCCACCATGCCTGGGTCAGGGGGATCGCCGGCAGCCAGAGGTGCAGGCATCGTCGGAAGCGGGAAAGCGACGGGCATCTACCAGTTCGCCTATGCCCGCAACCGCGACCAGGACCGGAAAGAGCCGGCGCATCATCCCATCGTGGTGGTGGGCGCGGGGCCAGTGGGACTGACACTCGCCATAGATCTTGCCCAGCGCGGCCGCAGCGTGGTGCTGCTCGACGATGCCGACCGCATCGGCGAGGGCTCGCGGGCGATCTGCTTCTCGAAACGCGCGCTCGAAGTGTGGGACCGCATCGGCGTGGGCGAGCGCATGCGCGCCAAGGGCGTGGAATGGAAGGTCGGCAAGGTCTTCCTCGGCGACGGGCTGGTGTACAGCTTCGACCTGCTGCCGGAAGACGGGCACAAGATGCCGGCGTTCATCAACTTGCAGCAGTACTACGCCGAGAAATATCTGGCCGAGCGGGTGAGCGACCTGCCGGCCATTGATCTGCGCTGGCGCAACAAGGTGGTGGCGCTCGAGCGCGGAAACGACCACGTGCGCCTCACCATCGATACGCCCGACGGCGCCTATCACCTGACTGCGGACTATGTCGTTGCGTGCGACGGCGCGCGGTCGCAGCTGCGCGCAATGGTCGGGGCGGAGTTCCTGGGCGAGACGTTCGAGGACCAGTTTCTCATCGCCGACGTGAAAATGAAGGCCGAATTCCCGACGGAACGGTGGTTCTGGTTCGATCCGCCGTTTCATGCCGGACAATCTGCGCTTCTGCATCGCCAGCCGGACGATGTCTGGCGCATCGACCTGCAGCTGGGGCGGGATGCCGATCCCAAGGAGGAGACGCGACCAGAGCGGGTGCGCCCGCGCATCGAACGCATGCTGGGGCACGGGGACTTCGACTTCGAATGGATCTCGCTGTATCGCTTCCAATGCCGGCGCATGCAGCGGTTCGTGCACGGGCGGGTGATCTTCGCCGGCGATGCCGCGCATCAGGTGTCGCCGTTCGGGGCGCGGGGCGCGAATTCCGGGCTCGAGGATGCGGAGAACCTCGCGTGGAAGCTCGACGCGGTGCTCAAAGGAGGCGCGCATGCCCTTATCGAGAGCTATGACATAGAGCGCACGCAGGCCGCCGATGACAACATCGGCCATTCCACGCGCTCGACAGATTTCATCGCGCCCCACTCGCCGTTCGAGCGGCAGATGCGCAACGCGACGCTTCGGCTGGCAAAGAGAGCCGAATTCGCCAAGCGAATGGTGAATGCTGGGCGCCTTTCCACCCCTACGGCGTATGATACGCCGCTTTCCACGCCAGATACCGAGACGTGGAGCGGGCGCGCAATGCCCGGGACGTCGCTGGTGGATGCGCCACTCATCGATCGCCAGGGGCGGCCACGCTACCTGACAGAGGTGTTCGCGGAGCAGGGGTGCAAGTTCACAATGATCGGGGTAGCGGTGGACGCCAGCCTGCAGACGCCGGCCGATGTGGCGCGGATCGATATCGGCGGGGACGATGGTTACAAGGATGCAAGCGGCGCCTTCGCAGAGCGGTGGGGAGCCGTGCCGGGGGCTGCCTACCTGTTGCGGCCGGATGGATATGTCGCTGCGCGCATGAAGGCGCCTAACGCGGCCAAGATCCAAGCCGCGCTCGCCCGCGCGCAAGCATCCTGAAGGGGTGGCCATGCGACTTGTA
Source organism: Hyphomicrobiaceae bacterium (assembly GCA_039808585.1). Classification (GTDB taxonomy): domain Bacteria; phylum Pseudomonadota; class Alphaproteobacteria; order Rhizobiales; family Hyphomicrobiaceae; genus AWTP1-13. The sequence goes on from JBDHTJ010000007.1 coordinate 49,925, forward strand.
ACGTCGAACAATCTTCCCGATCCCGATGCCGTATACAGGATGATCGTGGAGGCGCACCGCGGCTTGACCGAGGCGCAGAGTGCTTCCCTGCAGGCGGCGCTGCTACTCCTGCTTGCCAATCACGTGGGGGATGCGCAAGTCTTGCAGGAGGCGCTGAAGCTGGCGCGGGAGACGGCGTTGGAGGACGCGTCTGCTGCACCTGCTGCACCTGTTGCTACTGCGCGCGGCTGAGCTTTCGGGAGCACGATGTTATGCGGTTGCACGGTTATTTTCGCAGTTCCGCTGCCTGGAGGGTGCGCATCGCGCTTGGCCTCAAGGGGCTTTCGGCCGACAACAGCTTTCACCACCTGCGCAAGGGTGAGCAGAACGCGCCGGCCTACAAGGCGATCAACCCGCAAGGACTGCTGCCGGCGCTGGAAACGGACGAGGGAGACATCCTCACGCAATCGCTCGCCATTCTCGAATGGCTGGACGAGACGCATTCAAATCCGCCATTGCTGCCGTCCGATCCGCTGGCGCGCGCCCGTGTGCGTGCGTTCGCCTATGTGATCGCGTGCGATACGCATCCGCTGCAAAACCTGAAGATCCTTGGGAAGGTGCGGGCGCTGGCGGGCGGCGACGAAGACAAGGTGATGCGCTGGGCGCAAGAGGTGATCGGCGACGGTTTCTCGGCCTGTGAAGCCCTGCTCAAGGGTGTGGCGGGCCCTTATGCCTTCGGGCGGGCGCCGACACTTGCCGACGTCTGCCTCCTTCCGCAGCTTGGCAATGCGCGCCGGTTCAAAGTTGATCTGGCAGCATATCCGCGCCTTCTCGAGATCGAGGCGGAGTGTCTGAAGCTCGACGCGTTCCGCAATGCTGCGCCCGACAAGCAACCCGACTTCGAACCCTGATCCATAGGGCCTACACCATGCAGCAATCGCGCTTTCACGGCGTCTTCCCGTATCTGGTCTCGCCGGTGGACGAGGCGGGACAGGTGAAGGAGGCCGTGCTCACGCGGCTGTGCGACGACCTCATTGCGCAAGGCGTGCACGGGCTGACGCCGCTCGGTTCCACCGGTGAGTTCGCCTACCTTTCGTGGCCGCAGCGCAAGCGCATCGTGGAAGTGGTGGTGGCCGCTGCCAGAGGGCGTGTGCCGGTGGTTGCGGGCGTCGCGGCGACGACCATTGCCGATGCCGTGACCCAGGCGCGGGAAATGCAGGCGATCGGCTGCGACGGCATTCTCGCCATTCTCGAAGCCTATTTCCCGGTGCCCGACGACGGCATCCATGCCTACTTCAAGGCCATCGCGGACGCCGTGCGTTTGCCGGTGGTGCTGTACACCAATCCCAACTTCCAGCGCTCCGACCTGTCGTTGCCGGTGATCGACCGGCTGAGCCGCATCGACAACATCGTGGCCATCAAGGACGCTTCGTCGAACACGGGGCGGCTGCTCTCCATCCTCAATCGGGTGGAGGGGCGGATGGACGTGTTCTCGGCTTCGGCACACATCCCCGCGGCCGTGATGCTGATCGGCGGCAAGGGTTGGATGGCAGGACCCGCCTGCGTTGCCGCGCGCCAGAGCGTGGCGCTCTACCAGGCATGCGCAGAGGGCGACTGGCGCAGGGCGATGGATCTGCAGCGAACGCTGTGGACGCTCAATGAGGCCTTCGCGAAGCACAACCTCGCCGCCTGCATCAAGGGCGGGCTGCAGATGCAGGGCTACGAGGTGGGCGTGCCGCTGCCGCCGCAACCTGCACTCTCCCCGCAGGGCATCGAAGACGTGCGCAGTGCCTTACAGCGCATCGGGGCGCTTTAGGGGTCATAGTGCGTTCGGGGCGCGTCTCAGCCGCGCTTCACGTTGGCGATGCGCGTTGGTACGCCGAACTCGCGCGCACACACCTCGGCCAGCGCAGCGACGCCCGCGCGGATCGTATCATGCGATGGATGCGCGAAGCAGAGACGCAGGCGGCTTTTCGCGTAGGCCTTGTCGGTCGACCACTCCGGGCCGGGATTGAGCGCGATGCCCGCGGCGGCGGCGGCCTGGAAGAGCTTCAGCGTATCGACGTTGTCCGGCAGCTTCACCCAGAGGTAGATGCCGCCCGGCGGATCTTCGAATTCCGCGGCGGTGCCGAAGTTCTCCGACAGCGCCTCCATCAAGGTAACGAGCTTGGCGCGCAGGCCCTTGTTCAACTCGGGAACGTGGCTTGCGAAATGCTTGTTGCAGAATTCGGCAAGCACCATCTGCTCCAGGGCGCCCGAACCGGCGTCGGTCTTGAGCGCCTGGATGCGCGACAGCACGTCCCATTTCGCGACAATGTAGCCAACGCGCAGCGCAGGCGCGACAGACTTGGAAAAAGAGCCGACGAAGATGACGCCTTGGCCATCAGCCAGTGCATAGAGGGACGGCGGCCGTTGGCCCGACCATATGAGGTCGGAATAGCATTCGTCCTCAAAGATCGGGACGCCGTATTCCTGTGATAGGGCCAGCAACTCGCGCCTGCGAGCCAGAGGCATGATGGAGCCCGTGGGGTTCTGCACGGTGGGGATGGTGTAGATGTACTTGGGGCGCACACCCTTGGCCTTCAGATCGGCAAGAGTGGCTTTCAGGGCGTCCATGCGCAAGCCGCCCTCGTCAAGCGGGACGCCGACGACATTGACGCCGAGGCGCGCGAGACGCGTGAGCGCGCCGCCGTAGGTATCGCGCTCGATGATCACCGTGTCTCCGCGCGCCAGCAGGAGGGCGTTGACGAGGTCGAGGCCTTGCAAGGAGCCCGAAGTAATCATGATCTCGTCGGCAGTGCAGGCGATGCCGGCGTGCGATTCGAGCTTGGCGGCCAACCATTGACGAAGCGGCCTGTAGCCCAGCGGGCCGCTCTCGAGGCCATAGGTCGAAAGCGTTCGGCCTTCGCGCGAGAGCACCGCGTCGGCCGCCTGGCGGATGGCCTCGACCGGCACATGCTCGGGGTCGTTGTGGCCGCCGACGAAGTTGTACTTCGGAAAGCCCGTGTATTTCGGCGCGGCTGCCGGGAGACCCGGTGCAAAGGACTGCGAGATATCGACCGGTCTTGCGCTCATGCCGTCAAAATCCTCGGGTCGTGGCCTTACGGCTTCGCCTTCTGGCGGTTGGCTTCCAGCCGCTTGTCCACCAGCGCGACGATCCCGTCAATCACCGGATGACGCAGGCCCTTTTGTGCCGCGATCTGCTGCACGAGCTTGTCGGCACGCTCGATATATGGCGCGCCATTAGTCAACGCACGCGCTGCCGAAGCAGGGCGCGACAGGCTTTGCGCGGCCGCTGCATACTTTTCAAAGGGCACAAGGTCTTTCGGATTGGCGCCCAGCTTCACGCACAGATCATTGACGAAGTTGTAGACGGAGCGCGCCTCCTCGATGTTGGAGTGCACTGCTTCCTGAGCCGTTCGCATGCCATCCGGCGTGATGCAGCGGTAATTGCCGGCGAGCAGCATCGCCCACTTGGCAAGCGGGACGAAAATCGAATCGTGCACACGCAGCTTCACGGGCAGCTCAATGGGGCCTTCGGGGGTGGCGTAACGGATGGCATCCACTTCCGACTCGAGTCGGCGCAAGAGAGCCGTTGCGGCATCGCTGTCGAAGCGGGCGACCTTGAAGTTGGTGGGCAGCGTGACCTGGAGAACGTTGACCTTCTCCTCCGGCGGGCGGATCGCCTGCGGATCGGGGCTGCACAGCGTCAGGCATCCGGGCTCGAAGTTGTCCCAGACGGCGGCATCGGTATAGGCGACCTTCAGGCTGTCGGCGGAAAGCCCCGGAATACGTTTCATGTAGGGGAGCGGCGGCATGTTCATGATGGACATGCAGGGCACTTTCGCGCGCGCAACCTTGTCGAGCAGCTCGCGTACCCCGCTGGATCGATACTGCGGCTCCTGCATGGCGAGGCCGACGAGATCGAATTTGGCGGGATCGACATCGCCAGGGCCGCAGGCGCGCACCTTACCCGGCAACTTGCGTGAGTCGAGCTCGACCTGGGTTGCGCGGCCCTTCACCGGCATGCGCACGCGAAAGCCCTCGGCGTTCATGAGATCGGCTTCAGCGGGAAGGCACACGAAGGTTATGGAATGGCCGCCGAACAGCAGCTTCGACGCAAGCAGAGAGCCATAGGAGGCGCCCATCATCAGGATTTCGAGAGGCTGTGCCATCGGCGAGTGCTCCTCTTTCGTCGCCATGCAGTGCGTGCGCGGAGAACCTAGGCCCGCGACCGCGTGCGGACAACGCGGTTTACGCCGCTAGCTGTTTTGCCCGGCGGAGCTTCGCAGATGCGAACAAGCGCGCCGCTCGCCTGCGGTGCGTGACGACTTGGAGCCTTGGGACTTGGAGCTTTGCGCTTCCAGCGTACGGGCACGGCGACGCCGGACCAGAACGGCCTGGTCCGGCATTGCCGAACTCTATTCCGAAGCGGCCCGCTCGGTATCGCGGGCCGGACGACGGCGGCCACGCTCGGCCTTGGAACGTTCGGAAAGCTTGCGTGCCAGGTCTTCCACTTTGCGCGTGGCGGCCTCGAAGGCGTCGCGAACGGCCAGCGAAAGATCCTCGCTGCCTTGATTGCCCGCACGTTCGTGCGAGACGACGATGGGCTGGCGGCCCGGCACGGAAAGCTCGATCTTTACGAGATAGGCAAGAGGCTTCTGCGCGTTGCGGTGCGGAGCCTCGATGACGATACGCGCGCGGGACAGACGTTCGAAATACTTCTCGAGTTTGGCAACCTTCTCCTGAATGCGCATCTCGACGGCCTCACTCTTCTCGATGCCGTGGAAATGAACTTCGGTTTGCGTGCGCATTGGATGTG
>JBDHTJ010000008.1:0-54286 GCA_039808585.1 Hyphomicrobiaceae bacterium
GCCCGCGTACGTGCGTCCATCTCGTCGGTGGAAAGGCTGCCGCCGGTGCGTGCGGCCGCTGGCTCGGGCGCGACTCGCTGCGCCTGCTCGACCACAGGTGCGGGTGAGGGTGGCGCCACCACTTCGGGGGCTTTTGCCTCCTCGACTTCACCCGGCGCGTTGATGGTTCGCTTCTTCTTCTTCTCGACGACCACCGACTTGGAGCGGCCATGGCTGAAGCTCTGGCGAACGTGGCCGGATTCCACGGTTCGCTTCAGGCTCAGCGGCTTGCGCTCAGTGCGCAAGGTCTTGTCAGCGGTCTCGTTCGTCTCGCTCATTTACGCCCTTCAGCTCTTGCAACGTCTATCGACGGCCCTTGCCGCCGATGCTCCAGACCCTGTCGGCGGTCAGGCCGCCGGCCCCGTAAAAATTGACGGCCCGGCCGTCATGTCTCGATAACCGTATCCCCGGCCGCCATCAGTCTGCAGCCATTCGGAAACGCCTCAGGCGCCCCGCTTCGTCGACGAAACGCCGGGTAGCGCCACCCTCTGAAGCAGCAGCATGTACCACATTCATGCGCCCCAACGCCAAGCTCATTTCCTCAGATGTCAATTCTTTACGTATTTCCCCAGCCATCTCGCCTGCGGCGCATAGGGCTTTGAAGCGGGAGTCGAGCTTTGCCATTCCGTCCTGTGCGGCATCGCTGGCGTGGATAAGGACCACGACCCGGCCAGCCTTTATGGCCTCTTCCACCTTGGCAAACCCGGCGACGATCAGCCCCGCCTTGTTGGCGAGACTGAGCGCATCGGCAACCCGGCGTGCAAGGAGGCGGTCGATCCGTTCGGCCAAGTCTGGCGGAACGGTGACGTTCCTCTTGAGACTCCTGGCAAAAATGCCCTTCTTGACCGCTTGCGTCACGGCCTCGCGGGTGGCCTCCACCCACACGCCGCGTCCCGGCAAGCGGCGTGAAAGGTCCGGCACGATGGTGCCGTCAGGGTCGGCCACGAACCGGAGCATCTCCTCCGGCGGACGGTGCGTCCGCGACACTGCACACAGGCGTACGGGGCCGGTTTCCGGCCCCGGGTCATCAGGTTCGACCGTGTCTGTATGCGCAATCACCGTGTATGCGGACCCTTTCCATCCCCATCAGACCTTGGCCGGAGCGGCCGCGGCAGCCGCCGCCTCCGCCGCAGCTGCAGCCGCTGCGGACGCCGCAGCCTGCTCTGCCTTCATTTTATCGAGGTCTTCCCTGGTGACCCAGCCTGCTGCAATACGCGCGGCCATGATCATCTCTTCGGCGCCCTTGCGGTCGATCTCGAAGCCGTCGAGCACGCCCTTGTGGCGCACCGCCTCGGCATCCTTCTCCTTCTTCCGCTCGGTCCAGCCGATCAGGTCGTCCGGCGTGGAGCCGGCCAGATCCTCAACGGTCTTGATGTCGTTCTCGCCAAAAGCGACCAGCATCGCCGTGGTCACCCCCGCAACCTTGCCCACTTCGTCCTCGACGCCCAGTTCCTTGCGCTTGGCATCGCGCTCGGCCTCCTGGCGCTCCAGGAATTCGCGCGCGCGGGTCTGGATCTCGCTGGCCGTATCCTCGTCGAAACCCTCGATATGCGCGATTTCCGCCGTGTCCACGAAGGCCACTTCCTGCACCGTCTCGAAGCCTTCGGTGGCAAGCAGCTGCGCGATCACTTCGTCGACGTCGAGTGCCTCCATGAATAGGGTCGAGCGCTCGGCGAATTCCTTCTGGCGCCGCTCGCTCTCTTCCTGCTCGGTGAGGATGTCGATGTCCCAGCCCGTCAGCTGCGAAGCGAGGCGCACGTTCTGGCCACGGCGGCCGATGGCAAGGGACAACTGGCTCTCGGGGACCACTACCTCGATACGGTTGGTGTCGTCATCGAGAACGACCTTGGCTACTTCAGCAGGCGCCAGTGCGTTCACCACGAACGTGGCCGCGTCGTCCTTGTCGGGATACTGGATGATGTCAACCTTTTCGCCCTGCAATTCGGCCACCACGGCCTGAACGCGCTGGCCGCGCATGCCGACGCAGGCGCCGACCGGATCGATGGCCTTGTCCTTGGATGTGACAGCGATCTTTGCGCGCGAGCCGGGGTCGCGGGCAACCGCCACGATCTTGACGATGCCGTCGTAGACTTCAGGCACCTCCTGCGCGAACAGCTTCGACATGAACTCCGGCTTGGCGCGAGACAGGAAGATCTGGGGCCCGCGTTGCTCGCGCCGCACATCGTAGATGTAGGCACGGATGCGATCACCCAGGCGCACATTCTCGCGCGGGATCATCTCGTCGCGCCGGATGATGCCCTCGGCGCGGCCGAGATCGACGATGACGTTGCCGTATTCCACGCGCTTCACGGTGCCGTTGGCGATCTCGCCCATCCGGTCCTTGTACTCGTTGAACTGCCTCTCGCGCTCCGCCTCGCGGACCTTCTGCACGATGACCTGCTTGGCATTCTGTGCCGCGACACGCCCGAAATCGAGCGGGGGAAGCGTCTCGGTGATGATGTCGCCGACCTGGGCGTCCGGCTTGCGGCGCTGGGCCTCTTTGACGGTGATCTGGGTGGAGTCGTTCTCGACCTGCTCCACCACCTGGATGATGCGGGTGAGCTTGGTTTCGCCCGTGCGCGGATCGATCTCGCAGCGGATGTCGTTCTCGGTGCCGTAGCGCGACTTCGCCGCCTTCTGTATGGCGTCTTCCATCGCCGCGATCACGATCTTGCGGTCGATGACCTTTTCGCGCGCGACCGCGTCAGCGATCTGCAGAAGCTCCAGCCTGTTGGCGCTGATACCTGCCTGGGCCATATCCTACCGACCTCCGCCTTCCAAATCGTCGTCGTCCATGGGCGCGCCGTCCATTGCAGCGCCGCCCTTCCTTGCTTTTTTCGCCCGCTGCAGAGCCTCGCGGATGAGATCATCCGTGAGGACCAGCTTGGCATCCGCAACCTGCGCGATGGGCAGGCCAATCACTTGCCGCCCCAGTTCGCCCCCGAGATCAACCTCGATGCGAAGCTCCTCGCCTTCCGTGCCTTCGAGCATGCCGCGGAAACGCTTGCGGCCCGCGATCAGCTCGCGCATCTCGATTTTGGCCTCGTAGCCTGCCCAGTCTTCGAAATCGGAAGGCCGAACGAGAGGCCGATCGATCCCGGGAGAGGAAACCTCGAGCGTGTAATGCCCTGTGATCGGATCGTGCGCATCGAGCACCGGCGAGAGCTGGCGCGAGATGGTTGCGCATTCCTCCACCGTGAGCATGCCGTCTGGCCGCTCGGCCATCACTTGCACCACGACGCCTTCGCGCCCCGAGATGACGACCCGAACGAGCCGGAACCCCAGATCCGAAAGCACAGGCTCTGCAAGTGCAGCGATCTGCGCCGCCAAACCGGTCTCACCGATGAAGCGCTGATCTGCCTTGCTGCTTGCGGCTGTAGATTGCCCGTCGATCAAGGTGCTTTTGCTCATTACTGGCGCTCACGCGCGGACCCAAAACAAAAAGAGCGGACCCGGACGGGGCCCACTCTCGAAGTTGAGATGATCATGAGCGTCGGGATCATAGGCGCGGGACAGCCCGTTTGCAAGCAGGAATTGCAGCCCGATAGCCCCACAAATGGGCGTGCTTTGCTGGCTTGGAAGTTCAAACTTGGTGCCTCCGTTAACCACTTTCAAGCACCAGTTAAGCGCGCACGAAACGCAGGTAGCTGCAGCGGCGACCCTCGCGAACGGCTTTGGCCTCGTAGCGGGTTTGCGGCCAGTCATCCGGGCGCTGGCGCCAGTCACCGGGCCCGGTGGCCGTCCAGCTGAAGCTGCCCTCGCCCGCAATCGCGATCAGCATGTGGCGCGCGTAGTCGGCGATGTCGGTGCCAAGCCTCAGTTCCGCGCCAGGCGCCATGACTCGGGCAAGTTCCCTCAGCGTCACTTCCGACACGAGGCGGCGCTTCTTGTGACGGGCCTTCGGCCAGGGGTCGGGGAAAAGGATGAAGGCGCGGCTGATGCTGCCGTCGGGCAGCCAGCGCAGAAGCGGCCGCGCATCGTCGGGGTGAAGCCGCACATTCCCGAGGCCACCGCCCGCGTCGTCCACGGCCGTGAGGACCTTCACGATCCCGTCGAGGAAGGGCTCGCAGCCAATCATGCCGACGTGCGGGTGCTGCCGGGCCTGCCACAGGAGATGTTCGCCGCCCCCGAAGCCGATCTCGAGCCAAACCTCCCCCACAGGCTGCGCGAATAGGGAGGTGAGAGGGGAGGGGGCCGGCGCATCGAGGCTCGCCGCGAGGACGGGCAACAGCTCATCGACCAGAGCTTGCTGGCGCGGGCTCAGCTTGCGACCGCGTCGGCGCCCGAACGAGCGCAATTCGCGCGTTGCTTCAGCTTCGCTGGCCGACGCTGTCTCGTCGCTCTCCATGCCTGCTTTTGCCTATGCGCCCGGGGAGATGATGCCTTCAAAGAAAAGAGCGGCTGCGACGGGCGCAACCGCTCCAATGCACAAACCTGGAAGACGTCTCAGCCCATCGCTTTCTTGATGGCCGGCGCCAAGTCCGTCTTTTCCCAGGAGAAGCCACCCTCGCTGTCGGGCTTGCGGCCGAAATGGCCGTAGGCCGAGGTGCGGGCATAGATCGGCTTGTTGAGGTCGAGGTGCTTGCGAATGCCGCGCGGTGTCAGGTCCATGACTTCCCCGAGGATGCTCTCGAGCTTGTCGACGTTTACGCCCTTCGGGTTGTCGCCGAGATCGACATAGATCGACAGTGGCCGTGCGACGCCGATGGCATAGGACAGCTGGATGGTGCAGCGGTCGGCCAGCCCGGCGGCGACTACGTTCTTTGCCAGGTAGCGCGCAGCGTAGGCAGCCGAGCGATCCACCTTCGTCGGGTCCTTGCCGGAGAAGGCACCACCGCCGTGGGGTGCCGCGCCGCCGTAGGTGTCGACGATAATCTTGCGGCCCGTCAGGCCGCAGTCGCCATCGGGGCCGCCGATGAAGAATTTGCCGGTCGGGTTGACGTGCCAGACGGTGTCTTTGCCGATCCAACCATCCGGCAGTGCCTTGCGCACGTAGGGCTCGACGATCTCACGCACCTGGCGGGAGGAGAGATCCTCCACGATGTGCTGGTGCGACACCACGATCTGCGTCACGCCAACGGGCTTGCCGTTCTCGTAGCGGACCGTGACCTGGCTCTTGCTGTCGGGACCGAGCTTTGCCGCATCGCCCTTCTTGGCATGACGGGCAGCGGCCAGATCTTCCAGGATCTTGTGCGCGTAATAGATGGGAGCCGGCATCAGCTCCGGCGTGTCGGTGCAGGCATAACCGAACATGATGCCCTGGTCGCCGGCGCCTTCCTCCTGGTTCGTGGGCTGCTTTGCATCGACGCCCTGCGCAATGTCGGACGACTGGCCGTGCAGCAGCACCTCGATGTTGGCGTTGGCCCAGTGGAAGCCCTCCTGCTCGTAGCCGATCTCCTTGATCGCCTTGCGGGTAATGTCCTGAATCATTGCCACGGTGACGGCGCGGGGACCGCGGTATTCACCCGCGATGACCACGCGGTTGGTGGTGGCAAGGGTCTCGCATGCGGCGCGGATGCCCCAGGGATCGAGGCCTTCCTTGATGCCCTCGCGAAAGAACGCGTCCACCACCTCGTCCGAGATGCGGTCGCAGACCTTGTCCGGGTGGCCTTCGGACACGGATTCGCTGGTGAACAGATAATTCTTGCGGGACACGGGTTTCTTTCCCTCGATGGTGAAGATGTCACAAATTCGCGGCGTTTCTTGCAGCCTTTGCAGCAGGGGTCAAGATCATCCCGCGTGGCGTTTGGCGCGGCCGAGAGCGGCATAATGCGATCGGCGGAAGCTGCAGCAGGCTATACTCAGCCCGAGGCCTGCTCCTCCACGCCGTCGACATTGGCGAGGCTGCGGACGAGATCGACGATGGCGCGGCGCGCCTTCACGTCCTGGATGCGCACGAACGCCTTGTTGAGCTCCAACCCGTCGCGGCTCTTCAGGAATTCCACGATGGAGGTTTCCGGGCCGCTCTCTGCGAACCCCTGCGGGACGATCTGGGTGATGTCGGTCCCGTTGGTCGGCACTTCTTCGTAGAAGAACTGGACCGGAACCGACAGAACCTGCGCCAGGTCGAACAGGCGGCTGGCACCTATCCTATTGATGCCCTTCTCGTACTTCTGGATCTGCTGGAAGGTGAGACCGAGCTTCTCGGCAAGCTTTTCCTGGCTCATCCCAAGCAGCATGCGACGGAAGCGGACGCGGCTGCCGACATGCACGTCGATGGGGTTCGGACGGCGCGAGCTTTTCTCGTCCGGGTCCGGATCCTGGGCAACGGCCAACTCACGCGACATCGTGCAAACCTCGACACTCGTTACGCTTGGAGCCGCAAGTACTAGGTGCAGATGCCGGTAGCGTCAACCTCAGGTGCCCAGCGATGGGGGCTGATGCGGCGTGATGCGGCAGACCTACACGCGACGCCAGACCAGGAACACCACCACAAGACCAAGCCCCAGAAAGAACGGAAAATCTCCAATGCGGGCATAGGGTGGCGGGGCGATTGCCCGCGGCAAGGACGCGTCCAGCGTGCCACGGATGTTCATCCCGAGGGTGCCGAGCACCCGGCCGAAGGGGTCGAAGGCACCGGAGATGCCGTTGTTGGCAGCGCGGACAAGCGGAACCCCCTCCTCAATGGCCCTGATGCGCGATTGATGGAAATGCTGTCGTGGTCCCGTGGAATTTCCAAACCATCCATCGTTCGTGAGGTTTACGAGCACGCCCGGTCGCTCTCGCCCCTGCACGACCGCGGCAGGGAAGATCGCTTCGTAGCAGACGAGTGGAAGCATCGGAGGCAGGCGCGTCAGATGCATCACGGGCCGCGGCTTAGGGCCCGAATTGAAGCCACCGCGCATGCGCGTGAGTTGCTCGAGGCCGATCGCCTCCAGGAAGCGCTGGAACGGCAGGTACTCGCCGAACGGCACGAGGTGGATCTTGTCATAGACCCCTGCGAGGCTACCGCTGCCGTCAAAAACGAGGATGGAGTTGAAGATCGCCGTGCGGCGTCGGGTTGGCCCTTCGCCGCTGTATTCGGCCCTGAGCGCGCCCGCAATCAGGTAGGTGTCGCCGGGGAGCATGGCGCCGATCCGCTCCGACACCACGGGGTAGTCGAGCGGCAGGAAGGGCATCGCTGCTTCCGGCCAGACCACGTGCGAGATGCCGGCGAGATCGTCGCGCTTGCCCTCGGGGTCGAGCACCGAAAGCGCGAGATGGTCCTCGAAGATGCGCTCCTGGTTCTCCGGCCGCCATTTCTCCCGCTGCGGCACGCTGGGCTGCACGATGCGGATCTTGGCGGACGCGACGTTGGCCGGCAAAGGGCCGGATAGCCGCCACAGCCCAAAAAGGAACAGCGTTGCGAGAGGCGCCAGCGCCAACGCCAATGCCATCACCCTGTCACGGCGCCCTTCGGGGCCTGCAGGCGTACGCGCCCACATGACGAGGGGGAGTGCGAAGACGAGAACCGCCACCAGGGTCAGTCCGTAGATCCCAAGCAGCGCGGAGGCCTGCGCCAGCGGCAATGGCCAAGTGAGGGCATAGCCCAGCGTATTCCAGGGAAAGCCCGTGAGAACGTGTCCGCGAAGATACTCGGCGAGCGACAGCGTCACTGCAAGCGCAAGCACCCTGGAGATGGTCGGCAACGGATACAGGCGCACCATTCCCGTGGCGGCCCCCCAGAACAAGGCGAGGCCTGCAGGCAGCACCGTGACGGCCAGGGGCAGCAGAACGGCGAACACCTCTGCCTCCACGAGGAATGCCTCGCCGACCCAGAACAGCCCTGCGAAGAAATAGCCGAAGCCGAACCACCAGCCCGCACCTGCCGCGGCGACCGCGGGATGCGAGAGGAGCCTGCGCACGCGCTCCCTGCGCGTTGCCTTTTCCTCGGCCGGCTGAGATTGCGCCACCGGCGCTTCGACGAGCCACACCAAGATCGGCAGTGTCAGCCACAGCACGGGAAACACGAAAAACGGCGCCATCGCGAGCACGGAAGCACCACCTGCGGCAAAGGCGAGCCCGCGCCGACGCCAGCCGTCGAGCTCCATCACCATCGCGCGCAGCAGCGGCACCATCAGCGTCCAAGGCGTTCGTGCGGTGCGCAAGGCCGACAGGGTTTGGCGCCTCATGCCGGTGCCGCAGCTGTTTCGTAGCTCATCGCCGGCCTTTCCATGCCGCTCGCCACCTCTTGTTGCGTCGCCGGAGCCTAACGGCTCGCCAACACCTTAGCGCCCGCACCTCGGCATGGCGATGGCAACCGGCTGGCCTCAGTCGATCTTGCCGGCGGGCTTCGGCTCGGCGGCCGTCTTCGGGGGGTGGATGCGCAGCTTCTTCACCCGCCTTGGATCGGCGTCGAGCACCTCGAACTCTGTCCCCGACGGATGCCGGATCAGTTCGCCCCTGGCCGGCACGCGGCCCACGATCGAAAAAACGAGACCACCCAACGTATCGATGTCCTCTGCCTCTTCGGGCGTGAGCAGCTTGAGCCCCAAGTGCTCTTCCAGTTCCTTCACAGGCGTGCGCGCAGCGGTGACCAGCCCCTGCTTTGGATCGGCCGCGATCGAGGCGTCCTCCGCCTCGTCATGCTCGTCCTCGATTTCGCCCACGATCTGCTCGACGAGATCCTCGATCGTCACGAGGCCGTCGGTGCCACCGTATTCGTCCACCACGAGCGCCATGTGGATATGACTGGACTGCATGCGGATGAGCAGGTTTGCCGCCGGCATCGACGGCGGAACGTAGAGCACCGGACGACGCAGCTTCGTCGCAGCGATGGGCTTGCTGAGGTCGACACGGCCGAGGTCCGGCGCGGTCGAAGCATCGGGCGGGGAGGGCGCGGGCGCTGGCCGCTCGGGCAGGCCAGGACGCGCGGTGAGAGGCGCATTGTTCCCCTCGGTCTGAGGCCGATTGAGTGCGCTGGCCATCAGCCAACGCATCAGGTCTTTCACGTGCACCATGCCCCGCGGATCGTCGAGCGTCTCGCGGAACAGCGGCACGCGGGAAACACCTGCCGCATCAAGCGTGCGCAGCAACTCGTGCACGGGTTCGTTCTCGTCGACGGCGATGATGTCTGCGCGCGGCACCATCACATCGAAAACGCGCAGGGCGCCGAAGCGAAGAATGCGCAGCAGCATCTCGCGCTCTTCGGCTGAAAATGCCTGATCTTCTCCAGAGCGGCGAAGCGCATCTTCCAGGGTCGCACGCAGCGTCGGTGCACCGGGAAGACCAAGGCGCGCGCGCAACGCTGCAAGCCAGCCGAGATTGGTTTCACCCACCGCGCTTGGCTCTGCCGCTGGCAAAGGCAGCTCGGCTGTGCGTCCATTGGGATCGGATTTGACGTTCATCTTTACTACTCGTGCAGTCGCGCGTCGGCTTGCGAGGGGACGTAGGGATCGGCGATCCCGAGGCCGGCCAGCACCTCGGTCTCTATCGCTTCCATGCGTTCCGCCTCCCCATCCTCGATGTGGTCGAAACCCAGCAGATGCAACAATCCGTGGATGACGAGATGCTGGAGATGGTGCCGCGGCGGCACCGACATCTCACGCGCCTCCCGCAACAGGGTTTCGGCAGCAAGGATGATGTCACCGAGGTACTGCTGGCCTTCGCCCGCAGGCCCCGAGGCAGCCGCATCGAAGGGAAACGACAGCACGTTCGTCGGGGCGTCCTTGCCGCGATAGGTCGCATTGAGGGCGCGGACATTGCTGTCGTCGGAAAGCGCGAGGCTAGCCTCTGCCCCCCGCAGCGCGCTGGCCGCTGGATGCCGTGCCAGTGCCGATGCGGCGGCATGTATGGCCTTCTCGCTCTCGGGAACAAAGCTCCAGTCGCCTGCCTCGTGCATCACGTCGAGCGTGAAGGAGGCGCCCCGAGAGGGTGGCTCCGGGTCTTCGGCTACGGCCTCGGCCGCCGATGCAGGCGGGTCGGTGCGGGTTTCGGGCGTCGTCATTTCTGCTGCCCTGGCGAGGGTTGCGACGGCTGCCCTTTCGGCTCTCGCCTAACGTGCTCGCCTTTGCCTGCCCTGTCGTAGGCTTCCACGATGCGCGCAACCAGGTCACGGCGGACGACGTCACGCGACTGGAACCGCACCGTGCGAATGCCCTTCACGCCGTCGAGCAGTTCCACCGCCTCTTCGAGGCCCGAAACCATCCCGCGCGGCAGGTCGATCTGGCTCGGGTCGCCAGTGATCGCCATCTTGGAGCCCTCACCGATACGCGTGAGGAACATTTTCATCTGCATGCTCGACGTGTTCTGCGCCTCGTCCAGGATTACGAACGAGTGCGCCAGCGTACGGCCACGCATGAATGCCAGCGGGGCGATCTCGATGATGCCGGTTGCAATGTCCCGCTCCACCTTGGCGGCAGGCAGAACATCATACAGGGCATCATAAAGCGGGCGGAGATAGGGGTCGACCTTGTCTTTCATGTCGCCTGGCAGGAAGCCTAGGCGCTCACCAGCCTCCACCGCTGGACGCGACAAGATAATGCGTTCCACCATGCCGCGCTCGAGGCACTGGGCGGCGAAAGCGACTGCAAGATACGTCTTGCCAGTGCCAGCAGGGCCGAGGCCGAAGACGAGATCGACCTTCTCGAGCGCCTCGATGTAGGTGCCTTGGGTGGGCGTACGGGCGGTGATCGTCTTGCGGCGCGTGCGGATCTGGGCAAGACCTTCGGGTGCTGCGTCGTGCGTTGTGTGACGCAGCAGGCCGTCGACGTCGCCGGCCGTGATGTCCTCGCCGCTGCGGGCGCGGGCGTAGAGTTTCTCTAGAACGGCGCGAGCGGTCTCGCAGGCAGATGGGGGACCGGTAAGCGTGATGACGTTGCCGTGAGCCTGCGCCTCCACCCCGAGGCGTTCTTCGATCAAGGCCAAGTGGCCGTCGAACTCGCCAAGCAATCGGGTGAGATGCCGATTGTCCTCGAAGGGCACGACCAAGCGTGCATCTCCAGACTTTTGCTTACCAAGGCCTGTTGCCGCCGGCCCGCGAATGCCATTCAAGTCGGCTCATCCTCCCAAAAACTCGAGAAACCCCAGGGAATCGACAGGCACATCGTAGCATATGCGCGCATCCGAGGGGGAAAGCGCCGTTCCGAGACAAGCTCGGACAGCGCGCTCATCAGACGACGACGCCCGACAAACTATTGGGCGCCTGGGCGACAATTTCAACATCCACGGTGCAGCCGATTGCCGAAGCTGGAGCCTTGGCGTGAACAGCCTGTAGGTAGGGCGAGCGCCCGACGAGTTGCCCCGGATGCCGACCCGCGCGCTCGAAGAGTACGGGCAGAATGCAACCGACACAGGCTTTGTTGAACGCTGTTTGCTGTCCATGGAGGAGTGCCTGGAGCCTCGCCAGTCGCTCCGCCTTCACGTCCTCAGGCACCTGCGAAGCCATTGACGCTGCAGGAGTTCCTGGCCGCGCACTGTATTTGAAGGAATAGGTTTGCGCAAAGCCGACTGTCTCGGCAAGACGAAAGGTTGCCTCGAAATCCGCATCTGTTTCGCCGGGGAAGCCGACAATCAGGTCCGTCGAGAGTGCAATGTCCGGCCGCGACACACGGATGCGGTCGATCAGGGCCAGGTAGTGCGCTGCAGTATGCTTACGGTTCATTGCGGAGAGGATGCTGTCGGACCCCGATTGCACCGGCAGATGCAGGAAGGGCATGACCTTGGGATTGTCGCGGTGCGCCGCAATCAGGTCGTCGCCCATGTCGTGCGGATGGCTTGTCGTATAGCGCAGCCGCTGCAGATCGGGGATCTGCGCGAGCCTGTCGAGAAGCCGCGCCAAGCTCCAGCTGACCCCGTCCGGTCCCTGTCCGTGATAGGCGTTCACGTTCTGGCCGAGCAGCGCGATTTCACGCGCCCCACCTGCGACCAGGCGCTCGGCTTCGCGGACGAGATCGGCCACCGGGCGTGAGTATTCAGCTCCCCGCGTATAGGGCACGACACAGAAGGTGCAGAATTTGTCGCAGCCTTCCTGGATGGTGAGGAAAGCACTGACGGCGCTTTTGGCTGCCCGCTCCGGCAGCGTCTGGAACTTGTCGATCGCGGGGAAATCGGTCTCGACGACGTCATCGCGGCCAGCCCGCGCCTTGGCCAGCAGCTCCGGGAACTGGTGGTAGGCCTGGGGCCCCACGACGAGGTCGACCACGGGTGCGCGACGCCGCATCTCGCCCCCCTCCGCCTGTGCAACGCATCCAGCGACCGCGATCAGCGTCTCCTTGCCGTCCTGGCGACGCACTTCTTTCAGTTCCCGCAGCCGGCCAAGCTCCGAATAGACCTTCTCTGCGGCCTTCTCTCGGATATGGCAGGTGTTGAGGACGATGAGGTCGGCATCCTCCGGCGCGGCGGCCTGTCCATAGCCAGCCGGTGCCAGCAACTCCGAGATTCGCTCGGAGTCGTAGACATTCATCTGGCAGCCATAGGTTTTGACGAAGACTTTTTTTGACGCGCTCATGGATGTCCGCCCGGGATGGGAAGGGCGCGCGAGACATAACGCAGGGGGGAGAGGCGGGTAAAGCCTCCTGGGAATCCTGGATCGAGCTACTTTCGCTCAGGCTTCAGGCGCACCCCCCGCAGCTCGAGCTTGTGACCGACGAGACGGAAGCCCAGTTCGCGCGCCACACGCTCTTGCAGGCGCTCGATTTCCTCGTTGCGGAACTCGATGACGCGGCCGGTCTCGATGTCGATCAGGTGGTCGTGATGGGTCTCGCTCGCCTCTTCATAGCGGCCGCGCCCGGCGCCGAAGTCGTGCCGCTGCAGAATGCCGTGCACGGCGAAAAGCTTCAGCGTCCGGTAGACGGTCGAGAGCGAGATGCGCCGGTCGATGGCATTGGCGCGCCGATAGACTTCCTCCACGTCGGGATGATCCTTGGCGTCCGAGAGCACGCGCGCAATGGTGCGGCGCTGACCGGTCATGCGCATGCCCTTCTCGGCGCAAAGGCGCTCGATATGGCTTGGACCGGTTTGCTCGCTGGCGGCGCTCATGGGCGGGGTTATAGATGCACCGCCAGGACAGGAAAAGCCCTGCGACCCGGGTTTGGAGCCGCTAGAGCGCCAATGCCATGACCACGGCGTCCTGCGGCTCCGCGCCGGGCGCCGTGTAGTAGCCGGAGCGACGCCCCACTTCACCGAAGCCGAGCTTTCGATAGAGGCCGAGGGCTGCCGCGTTCTTCACGCCGACCTCGAGGAAAAGCTTGCGCACCTCCGATTTCTTTGCGGCTCGGATGATGGCTTCGACGAGCTTGTTGCCGACCCCGTGCCGCTGGTGCGCGCCGTCCACACCGAGCGTCAGGATCTCGGCCTCGTCAGCCGCGAGTTGGGCGAGGACGAAGCCTGCCACCGCGGGCGGGCTGCCGAGGCGCGCGAGGAAGGCGATGGAGCCTGGATGCGACAGCAGCTTCTCGAAAGCGGCCGCATCCCATGCGTCGGGAAACAATCGCGCATGCAACTTGGCCAGATCGGAGGCCTGCTCCGGCCCAGCCCAAAGGATGCTTGTGTGACGATAGTCCGGCGTGGTCATGACGGGGCTCTCGGCAATACGAACGAGGTTTGGGCTTTGGCATCGGCAGGTCGAAGATAGAGGGGCCGCACCGACCCCGTCGGCGCCCGCAGGGCCGCAAACAGACCAAAAGTCTCGGCGCGCGGCTGCAGATCGGGCAGCAGGGTCTCGAGTTCGAAACCCTGTTCCGCCAACGCGCGCGCCAGGAGCGGTGCGCCAGATCCCGCGACCGCCGCGCCAGCGGCATGTGCCTGCGCCGCTGCGTCCGCAACGGTCACGAGTGATGGCGCGGCCTCGTCCCGGCCTTCACGATAGAGCGCGAAGAAAACGGCCTCTCGCCGCGCATCGATCGCGATCGCAAGTGGCCTTTTCACAGTCACGCGGGCCCTGGCCTCGGCGGCAAGGGCATCGAGTGTGGAGATGGCAACGAGCTTCGCAGGTGTCGACAGTGCCAGGGCGCGCGCCGCGGCGACCGTGGCCCTGACGCCGGTGAAGCCGCCCGGGCCGTTGGTGACGACAACGCGGTCGAGATCGGCGAACGCGAGGTTCGCCCGCCGCATCACATCCGCCAGCATGGGGATCAGGGCCTCGGCATGGCCGGCGCTACGCAATTCGAAGGCGACCGCGACGTCGACCCAGCCCTCGGGCGCAAGGGTGCCGGCTGCCGCCGAAACGGCGCCGAGACACGCATCTAGCGCCAGCACCCGCATTGCAGTCCCCTTTCAGAGGATCTTCGCCACCTCGGCGAACGAGAAGCGCGGGCCCCGGGGACGCATGCCCGCGCCATCTCCGTAGCCCAGATTGCACAAGAAGTTCGACTTGATGTCGGTGCCCGCGAAGAATTCGGCATCGACGCCGGCATTGTCGAAGCCCGACATGGGGCCCACATCGAGGCCCAGCCCGCGCGCCGCCAGCATCAGGTAGGCGCCCTGCAGCGAACCATTGCGAAGCGCGGCGATAGCGGCCGCTTCCGGCTTGTCCGCGAAGCTCGCAACCGCTTGCACACCTTGCGGAACATGCTCAAAAAACCGCAGGTCGTGTCCGACGATGGCAACCACGGGCGCCGCCATCGTCTTGTCGACGTTGCCAGCGGCCAGGTGCGGTTTGAGGCGCTCTTTCGCAGCCTGCGACTTCACATAAACGACACGCGCCGGCAGCAGGTTGTTGGCGGTCGGGCCCCACAACATGAGGCGCGTCAACTCCTCGAGCAGCGCATCTGGCACATCCCGTTTTTCCCAGGAACGATGCGTGCGCGCCTCGGCCAGGATCTGCGCGAATGCCTGTTCGTTCAATCTGCCGCCCATCAGGTGCTCCTCAAGCAAAAGCCCCGCTCCGGGTTTCGGGCGGGGCATGCAAGCAGTCAATCCTTTTGTTGACGGGCCGCCTAAACGGGGCGGACCTCCTGCACGTCGGGGCAGAAGTGCTTCAGCAGGTTCTCGATGCCGTGCCGCAGGGTGGCCGTTGAAGAGGGGCAGCCGGCGCAGGCGCCGCGCATGTGCAGGAAAACGACACCGTCCTTGAAGCCATGAAAAACGATGTCGCCGCCGTCGTTGGCAACGGCAGGGCGCACGCGCGTGTCCAGCAACTCCTTGATGGTCTTGACCGTATCCTCGTCTGCCGGGTCGTAATGCTCATCCGAGTGCGACTCGCTGCTGTCGGAACCCGCCATGACCGGCGCGCCGGACAGATAGTGCTCCATGATGGCACCGAGGATTGCAGGCTTGATGTGCTGCCATTCGTCCCCTTCGCCCTTCGTCACCGAGATGAAGTCGGAGCCCAGGAAGACGCCGCGCACGCCGTCGACATCAAACAGGCGTTGTGCCAGCGGCGATGCATCGGCCTCTGTCTTGGCTCGGAAATCCGCCGTGCCGTCGCCGAGCACCGACTTGCCCGGGATGAACTTCAAGGTGGCGGGATTTGGGGTCGGCTCGGTTTGAATGAACATGCTGCGCCTCACTCGCCCGCTGGCAGGGCCTGGGGTTGCTTCTTTGGAATCATTCTACGAGATGGGGTGCGGCTGGTCAAAACACCAGATTTTGAGACTGCGGCGATACTTCGCCAGGAACCCTACTCCCCCCAGCCACCAATGGAGGCACGGTCGCGCCAATGCTCGGCCGCCTCCTGCGCCTTTGTCCTGTCCGCCCGCGAAAGCCCGTTTACCAGCTTTTCGAGATCGGGGTCCTGCACGCCGCCTGCCTTGGCAACGAAGTACCATTTGGCGGCCTCGGCCTCGTCCTTCTCGATGCCGGCCCCCTGCGCGTAGCAGCGGGCAAGGCGCACCTGGGCGGGCGCCAGGCCGAAGTCGGAGGCTGCCCGAAACATCTCCACGCCTTTGCGCGGGTCTGCTTCAACGCCGTGGCCGCGAAACAGCATGACGCCATATTCCAGCTGCGCCTCGGGCAGCCCGCCCGCGGCTGCCTTTCCAATCCATTTGGCCGCCTCGAAGGCGTCGGGGTCCACGCCGGTGCCCGTGGCGTAGAGCGTTCCGAGGTCATACTGGGCCTGCACCACCCCCTGCTCAGCCGCATAGCGCATGTGAGCGGCGGCACGGAAAGGGTTCTCGGGCTTGCCGTCACCCCGCAGGAAGAGGAGCGCCAGGTTGTAGTTGGCTGCGGGATGCCGCTGGATCGCAGCAGCTTCGAACAGGTCCGCCGCGCGCTTTCTGTCTTTCGGAACGCCGGCGCCCTCGGCGAGCATGGCACCGTAGGCGAACTGTGCCTCCGGATCGCCAAGCTCAGCGCCGCGCGCGAACCACTGCGCGCCGAGCTTTGGGTTCTTGTTGGTGCCGTAACCGTCGACGTAGATGCGCCCGATCAGCGTGTGGGCCTGCGGGTCGCCTTTCTCCGCGGCCTTGAGCGCGAGATTCAGGGCCGTGATGTAGCGGCCCTGATCGAAGGCTTCGTAAGCCCCGTCGTCACTGGTTGATGCGTCCGCTTTCGGCGCCGGCGCCGCGGCTGGCTTCTTCGCAGGCGGCGCCACCTCCGGCATCTTTTCACCCTCGACGGTGGTACGCGTCGATTTAGTCGATGGCGACTTTGCTGGAGCCTTGCCAGAAGGGGAGGGAGTTGCCTTCTTCTTCTCCGGAGAGGTTACGCTCGACCATGAACTCGCCTCGCCCTGGGCGTGCGCACCGAAAGCAAGTGCCGTGATCGCTGCCGTCGAGCAGGTGATGAGCAGCAGGCATGCGGTGGTGGCGCTGCGCTTCACCCGGAAGCCTCCGCATGGTGTTGCGCGAGCGCGCCCGCGATTGCTGCAACGAAGCCACGCACTTCGTCGGCCGATACGGCCGTAGGAAGTGAAATGCCGATGAACTCGCACTTTGCCGCCTGGAGGCCGGCGGCTTCACCGGGACTTTCGACGCCGAGGGCCACGCACGGCACTTCGAAGATCTCGGCCCACCATGCGGCGAGCTCATCGCGTGCTTCCGCGCCACCCTCGCCATCCGGCGAAAATGCGACGTAGTCGGCGCCGGCCTCGGCCAGCATCATCGCGTCGTCGCGTGACCGGCCCGCATCGCCGCCCACGATCGCGCGCCCGCCGACGATGCCGCGGGCGGTCTCATAGGCGGCCTGTACGTCGTCGGAAGGGAGCAGATGCACGCCGTCCGCCCGCAAGGCGCGCGCTAGTTCGGCATCGGCCTCGATGAGTGCGGCCGCCCCCTTTGCCTGCGCGAGCACCACGAGCGGCTGGGCATTGCGCGCGTCGAGCCGGATGCCGTTGCCGGCCCGGATCAGCACGGAGGCGATGTCGGCGGCGGCCAGCGCCGCGGCAAGCCGCTCGGCCGCCGTCGGCCCCGCCTCTACGACGAGATAAAGCCTGCTCTTGATGCGGTCCTCACTCACGGATGTCCCGCTCCTGGCCATTCAGTCCTCGAGCTATTTCCGCGTGTTTGAGGCGAAATCGCGACGCTGGCTGCCTTAACCGTTGATGTCGTAGGCGGCAAGGGCCGCCATGTTGACGACGTCGCTGTCGATGGCGTTGAGCGGGCAGATCTGCACCGAGTGCGTCAATCCCACGAGCATCGGCCCGATGATCGTTGCCCCGCCCAGCTCCTGCAGCATCTTTGTCGAGATCGACGCGGAGTGGAAGGCCGGCATCACCAGGACGTTGGCAGTGTCGGACAGGCGGCAGAACGGATAGGAGCGCATCTTCTCGCGATTGAGCGCGACGTCGGCCGACATGTCGCCGTCATACTCGAAATCGACGCCCCGGCTGTCGAGGATTGCAACAGCCTCGCGTACCTTCTCTGTGCGCTCGCCATGAGGCTGGCCGAAGTTGGAGTAGGCGAGCATGGCGACGCGCGGCTCGATCGACAGGCGGCGGGCGACGCGCACCGTCTCCTCCGCGATGTCCGCCAGCTCTTCACCCGTCGGCATGTCGTGCACGCTGACGTCGGCCACCAGCACCGCGCGTCCACGAATGAGCACGATCGACACGCCGATCACACGTCGGTGCGCGCGCGCGTCAAGCGCCTTGCGGACATCCTGATAGGCCGTCGTCCAGTTGCGCGTCACGCCGGTGACGACGCCGTCGGCATGGCCCAGTGCCACCATGCAGGCAGCAAAGACATTGCGATCGTTGTTGATGAGGCGCTGGCAGTCCCGCAGCAGGTAGCCGCTGCGTTGCAGGCGCGCATAAAGGTATTCGGCATATTCCTCCCGGCGCGGATCGTTACTGGTGTCGTGCATCTCGATGGATTTGCTGAAGTGCACGCCCGCCTTCTCGAACGCGTCCTTGATCGTCTCCTTGCGGCCGATCAGGATTGGCGTGCCAAGGCCATGGTTGAGGTAGCTGTTGGCCGCGCGCACCACCTGCGGCTGCTCGCCTTCCGCAAAGACGATGCGCTTGGGATTGGCGCGCACTTGCGCGAACACACTCGTGAGCCAGCCCGCCACCGGATCGAGACGCCCCGAAAGCTGGCCGATGTAGCCTTCCATGTCGACGATGGGGCGACGCGCCACCCCCGTTTCCATGGCGGCGCGCGCCACGGCCGGGGCCACGCGGCTGATCAGCCGCGGATCGAAGGGTGCCGGGATGATGTAGTCGGGCCCGTACTTCACCTGCCGCCCGAGGAAGGCGGCAGCAACCTGATCCGGCACGTCCTCTCGGGCAAGCTCGGCGAGGGCATTTGCGGCCGCGATCTTCATGGCGTCGTTGATGGTCGAGGCCTGTACGTCAAGGGCGCCGCGGAAGATGAAGGGGAAGCCCAGGACGTTATTGATCTGGTTCGGGTAGTCGGAGCGGCCCGTGGCCACGATGGCGTCTGGCCGCACCTCCATGACGTCCTCGGGCGTGATCTCGGGATCGGGGTTGGCCATCGCGAAGATGATCGGCTTCTTGCCCATCGATTTGACCATCGCCTGGGTTACGGCGCCGGCGGCCGAAAGACCGAAGAAGGCGTCTGCGCCCTCCAGCGCGTCGGCCAGCGTCCGCGCCTTCGTCTTGGCGGCATAGGCCGACTTCCACTGGTTCATGCCCTCGGTGCGGCCCTGGTAGATGACGCCCTTGGTGTCGCAGAAGATGACGTTCTTCTTCGGCATGCCCATGGCGACGAGCAGCTCGAGGCAGGCGATTCCGGCCGCACCCGCACCGTTCACGACCAGCTTGAAGCCGTCGATCTTGCGTCCGGTGAGTTCCAGCGCGTTGAGAAGCCCCGCCGCCGCGATGATGGCGGTGCCGTGCTGGTCGTCATGGAACACGGGGATGTCGAGAAGCTCCTTCAGGCGCTCCTCGATCACGAAGCAGTCCGGCGCCTTGATATCCTCCAGATTGATGCCGCCGAAGGTGGGCCCCAGGTAGCGCACGCAGTTGATGACGGCCTCGGGGTCGGGTGTATCGACGAGGATGTCGATGGCGTCGATGTCGGCAAAGCGCTTGAACAGCGCCCCCTTGCCCTCCATCACCGGCTTGGCGGCAAGTGCGCCGAGGTTGCCAAGGCCGAGGATGGCGGTGCCGTTCGACACCACGGCCACCATGTTCCCCTTGTTGGTGTAATCGTATGCCGTGCGCGGATCAGCTGCGATGGCCTGTACCGGGACGGCCACCCCGGGCGAATAGGCGAGCGACAGATCCCGCTGTGTCGTCAGGGCCTTGGTGGGCGTGATCTCGAGCTTGCCGGGCTTGCCCTGGCTGTGGAATTGCAGCGCCTCCTGCGCCGTGAAGCGGGCGGCGGGAAATTTTTTCGACATGACTTGTCCTAGACGTCCTCGGGGGGCTCACCCTTGAGCCCGTTCATGTTTTTCGAATTGCAGGGTGGGGGAGCCACAGTAGTGGCGCAGGGCGCACTGTTCAAGTTCGCCTCTTGTCCGCTCGCCCGCCGCTTGCTGTGGCCCTGATGCCCTTTCGCCTGGGCAAAGACCAGTGCGGCACCTCGACCCGGGGCCATGCTCCACGCTATGGCTTCCCGGGCAGATGCGTCGACATTTGAAAGGATTGCGCCGGCATGGGCCACGGCGTGCGCAAGACGAAAGACGAAGACCGGGAGGCGGGCGCCATGGACGGCGAAGCCGCGGGCGCCGCGCAGGGCAGGGCGGTTGCGCCACCACCTGGTGTGACGCCATCGATGGCGCAGTTCCTCGAGATCAAGGTCGCGAACCCCGATTGCCTGCTCTTCTACCGGATGGGCGACTTCTACGAGCTGTTCTTCGAGGACGCGGTGGCAGCGGCCGAAGCGCTGGGCATCGTGCTGACCAAGCGCGGAAAGCATCTGGGTGAGGATATCCCCATGTGCGGCGTGCCCATCCATCGCGCGGACGAATACCTGCAGCGGCTCATCGCCCAGGGTTTCCGGGTCGCGGTGTGTGAGCAGCTGGAAGATCCCGCTGAAGCCAAGAAGCGCGGCTCCAAGGCCGTCGTGAAGCGTGACGTGGTGCGGCTCGTGACGCCCGGTACGCTCACCGAGGACAGCCTGCTCGATGCCCGGAGCCGCAATTACCTGACCGCCGTCGGCCGGAGTGGCAAAGGTGCGGGCGCGACGATGGCGCTCGCCTCCCTCGACATCTCCACCGGTGAGTTCGAGGTCGGCGAAATCGCGGCCGGCGATTTTCCCGGCGAGATCGTGCGCCTGTCACCGGGCGAAGTGCTGGTGGCGGATACGCTGCTGGCGGAGGCCGACATCGCCAAATGGATCGAGATCGCAGGCGCTGCCGCAACCCCTGTGCCTGCCGCGTCTTTCGACGCAATGGCCGGCACGCGCATGCTGAAGGAACAGCTGGGCGTGGCCGATCTCTCGGCCTTTGGTGCCTTCTCCAAAACCGAACAGGCGGCGATCGGCGCGCTGCTGAAATACGTGGATCTGACGCAGCTTGGAGCCAGGCCGCCGTTGCGCGCGCCGCGCCGGTCCGGCCCTACGGCGCATCTCGTCATCGACGCCCCGAGCCGAGCCAGCCTCGAACTCGTCCGCTCCACCTCCGGCGACAAGATGACGAGCCTGCTCGGTGCCATCGATCGCACGGTCACCGGTGCAGGCGCCCGCGAGCTCGCTGCGCGTCTCGCCAGCCCCTTGCGCGAGGCGCCCCGCATCAATGCACGGCTCGACGATGTCGAGATGCTGGCAGGCGACGAGTTGCTGCGGGATGATTTGCGCAAGTTGCTGCGGCGCGCCCCTGACATTGCGCGCGCGGTGTCCCGTCTTGCCTTGAAGCGCGGTGGACCGCGCGATCTCGGCGCCGTGCGCGATGCGCTTGTGATCGGCGAAAGCGCCGGCAAGCTGTTGGCCTCGCGCGCGGGCGGCATCGGCTTGCCGGACGGGCTTGTGGGCATCGCACAACAGCTTGCGGCGCCGACGCCCCTTCTGCGCGAGATGCCCTTTCGCCTGGGCAAAGACCAGTGCGGCACCTCGACCCGGGGCCATGCTCCACGCTATGGCTTCCCGGGCAGATGCGTCGACATTTGAAAGGATTGCGCCGGCATGGGCCACGGCGTGCGCAAGACGAAAGACGAAGACCGGGAGGCGGGCGCCATGGACGGCGAAGCCGCGGGCGCCGCGCAGGGCAGGGCGGTTGCGCCACCACCTGGTGTGACGCCATCGATGGCGCAGTTCCTCGAGATCAAGGTCGCGAACCCCGATTGCCTGCTCTTCTACCGGATGGGCGACTTCTACGAGCTGTTCTTCGAGGACGCGGTGGCAGCGGCCGAAGCGCTGGGCATCGTGCTGACCAAGCGCGGAAAGCATCTGGGTGAGGATATCCCCATGTGCGGCGTGCCCATCCATCGCGCGGACGAATACCTGCAGCGGCTCATCGCCCAGGGTTTCCGGGTCGCGGTGTGTGAGCAGCTGGAAGATCCCGCTGAAGCCAAGAAGCGCGGCTCCAAGGCCGTCGTGAAGCGTGACGTGGTGCGGCTCGTGACGCCCGGTACGCTCACCGAGGACAGCCTGCTCGATGCCCGGAGCCGCAATTACCTGACCGCCGTCGGCCGGAGTGGCAAAGGTGCGGGCGCGACGATGGCGCTCGCCTCCCTCGACATCTCCACCGGTGAGTTCGAGGTCGGCGAAATCGCGGCCGGCGATTTTCCCGGCGAGATCGTGCGCCTGTCACCGGGCGAAGTGCTGGTGGCGGATACGCTGCTGGCGGAGGCCGACATCGCCAAATGGATCGAGATCGCAGGCGCTGCCGCAACCCCTGTGCCTGCCGCGTCTTTCGACGCAATGGCCGGCACGCGCATGCTGAAGGAACAGCTGGGCGTGGCCGATCTCTCGGCCTTTGGTGCCTTCTCCAAAACCGAACAGGCGGCGATCGGCGCGCTGCTGAAATACGTGGATCTGACGCAGCTTGGAGCCAGGCCGCCGTTGCGCGCGCCGCGCCGGTCCGGCCCTACGGCGCATCTCGTCATCGACGCCCCGAGCCGAGCCAGCCTCGAACTCGTCCGCTCCACCTCCGGCGACAAGATGACGAGCCTGCTCGGTGCCATCGATCGCACGGTCACCGGTGCAGGCGCCCGCGAGCTCGCTGCGCGTCTCGCCAGCCCCTTGCGCGAGGCGCCCCGCATCAATGCACGGCTCGACGATGTCGAGATGCTGGCAGGCGACGAGTTGCTGCGGGATGATTTGCGCAAGTTGCTGCGGCGCGCCCCTGACATTGCGCGCGCGGTGTCCCGTCTTGCCTTGAAGCGCGGTGGACCGCGCGATCTCGGCGCCGTGCGCGATGCGCTTGTGATCGGCGAAAGCGCCGGCAAGCTGTTGGCCTCGCGCGCGGGCGGCATCGGCTTGCCGGACGGGCTTGTGGGCATCGCACAACAGCTTGCGGCGCCGACGCCCCTTCTGCGCGAGCAGCTGTCGAAAGCGCTGGTCGATGAGCCGCCGCACCTGCGTCGCGACGGCGGCTTCGTCCGCGAGGGCTACCGCGACGATCTCGATGCGGCACGTGCCCTCAGGGACGACAGCCGGAAGGTGATGGCGCAGCTGGAAGCACGCTACGTGGAAGAGACGGGCGTAAAGGCGCTGAAGGTGCGCCACAACAACATCCTCGGCTACTACATCGAGGTCCCGGCCGGCTCGGCGAAGCCGCTGATGACAGAGCCACACGCAGCCAGCTTTCGTCACCGCCAGACCATGGCCGGCGCGGTCCGCTTCACGACCGAGGAACTGGTCGAGACGGAAGGGCGCATCGTCTCCGCTGCCGACCGCAGTCTGGCAATCGAGCAGGAGGTTTTCGATACGCTCTCAGCGGAGATCGGAGCCGAGGCAGGAAACCTTTCCGGCCTCGCCCAGGCGCTCGCCGATCTCGACTGTGAGGCCGCGCTCGCCGAGCTGGCGATGGAGCAAGGCTACGTAAGACCAGCGCTGTCTGATGGCACCGTCTTCGACATCCGCGCTGGGCGTCATCCGGTGGTCGAGCAGGCGCTGAAGAAGGAGAAAGCCTCGGCCTTCATCGCCAACGATTGCGTACTTGCGGGATGGCTGCCCGAGATGCCGGATGGCTTCGAGGAGAAGGCGGATGCACGGCTCTGGCTCGTCACAGGGCCGAACATGGCCGGCAAGTCGACGTTCCTGCGCCAGAACGCACTGATCACGGTGATGGCGCAGATGGGGTCGTTCGTGCCGGCCGCATCCGCCCATATCGGCATCGTCGACCGCCTGTTCTCGCGTGTCGGCGCCTCGGACGATCTTGCGCGTGGACGCTCGACCTTCATGGTGGAAATGGTGGAAACGGCCGCCATCCTCAACCAGGCGACGGAGCGCTCGCTCGTCATCCTGGACGAGATCGGCCGCGGCACCGCCACCTACGACGGGCTTTCGATCGCCTGGGCCGTGGTCGAGTACCTGCACGACGTGTCGCGCTGCAGGGCACTCTTCGCCACGCACTATCACGAGTTGACGGCTCTGGCGCAGCGCCTGTCCGGTGTCGCCAACGTCAGCATGGATGTGCGGGAGTGGCGCGACGAGATCGTGTTCCTGCATAAGGTAAAGGCGGGGGCGGCCGACCGCTCCTACGGCATCCAGGTCGGTAAGCTGGCGGGCCTGCCGAAAGCCGTGACGCGGCGGGCGCAGCAGGTGCTCGAGCGGCTGGAAAAGTCCCGGTCGAAAACCCAGAATGCCGAGGCGCTGATCGAGGAACTCCCTCTCTTTGCGCCGCGGGAGGCTGCTCCGGGTCAGGAGGCGGCCGCGCCGGCAGCGCCTTCCGCGCTAGAGGCCGCACTTGCCGCGATCGAGCCGGATGAATTCACACCGAAAGCCGCACTGGAGGCACTCTACCGCCTCAAGGCGCTGGCCTCATCGCCCGAGGACTGATAAGCGGGCGCCGAAAAGAAGCTCACGAAGGGCCCCAGCAGCCATGGACAAGAGCCTCACACTTGCAGCGCCCTACTTCGACAGGGGCGCGGCTGCGGAAGGGCTGGTGCGCCTCCTGAAGGAGGCAGGCGGGGCGCCGTTGGCAGCGCGACCGGCGGTGCTCGAGAAGCTTAAGGAGTTGCTGAAGGCTGCGCGCGCTGGTGCCGCCCGGCAGCTGGAGCAGGACGGCAACGGCCGGCGTTGTGCCGAGGGGCTTTCCCAGTTCATGGATGAGCTGATCCGGCTCGTCTACGGATACACGGTGGCAAACGTCTACCGGTCCGAGAACCCTTCCAGCGCCGAGCGCATGTCCGTCATCGCCACCGGCGGATACGGCCGCGGATTGCTGGCGCCCTATTCCGACGTCGATCTCCTGTTCCTGCTGCCCTACAAGCAGACGCCTTGGGGCGAGAGCGTCGTCGAGTACATTCTTTATCTGCTCTGGGACATCGGGCTGAAGGTTGGGCACGCGACGCGCACCGTCGACCAGTCGCTGAAGCTTGCGCGCTCGGATGCCACGATCCGAACCGCCATCCTCGACTCTCGCCTGATCCTCGGCGACGAGGCGCTCTTCAAGGACCTGATGAAGCGTTTCCGCGACGACGCGTCCAGCGGCTCCATTGCCCGCGACTTCGTCGAAGCCAAGCTTGCCGAACGCGACGAGCGGCACAGCCGCGCGGGCGAGTCCCGCTACAAGGTCGAGCCCAACATCAAGGACGGCAAGGGCGGCCTGCGCGACCTTCACACGCTGCACTGGCTTGCGAAGTATCTTTACGGCGCGGGCCTCACCGATCGCGAGGCGGAGAACAAGGTTTTCACCTCGGAAGAGGCTGCCACCTTCCGGCACTGTGAGGATTTTCTCTGGACGGTGCGATGCCATCTGCACTTCCTGGCCGGACGTGCGGAAGAGCGCCTGTCATTCGACGTGCAGCAGGCCATGGCCGACCGACTGGGCTACAAGGATCGCCGTGGTCTTCGGGCTGTCGAGCGCTTCATGAAGCACTACTTCCTGGTGGCCAAGGACGTGGGAGATCTCACCACGGTGCTGTGCGCCACGTTGGAGCTTGCCCAGCACAAGGCATCGCCCGGCATCGGCAACCTCCTGAACCCGATGGCCTGGCGCATCAGGCGGCGGGTGCGGACGCTGTCGGATTTCCGTGTCGACAATGGCCGCATCACGGTGGCTGATCCCAACGCCTTCATCCGCGATCCGGTGAACCTCATTCGCTTCTTTGCGACGGCCGACGAGACGGGAGCGTTTTTCCATCCCGATGCGGTGCGGCTGCTGCGGCGCTCGCTGCGGCTCATCGACGACAAGCTGCGCAATGACCCGGAAGCCAATCGCATCTTCCTCAAGCTGCTCACCTCGGAGACGCGCAACCCCGAGGCGATCCTGCGGCGCATGAACGAGGCAGGCGTGCTCGGCCGCTTCATCCCCGACTTCGGCCGCGTCGTGTCGATGATGCAGTTCAACATGTACCACCACTACACGGTGGACGAGCATCTGATCCGCACCTTGGGCGTGCTGTGGACGATCGAGCACGGAGAGTCGGCCGAGGCGCACCCTTTGTCGGCGAAGATCTTCAAGACCGTGCAGAACCGGCGTGCGCTGTATGTCGCGGCGTTCCTGCACGACATCGCCAAGGGGCGGCCGGAGGATCACTCGCAGCTTGGTGCCGAGATCGCGCGACGGCTCTGCCCGCGCCTTGGCCTGACGCCTGCGGAAACCGACACAGTTGTGTGGCTGATCGAGCAACACCTCGTCATGAGCTCCTTCGCCTTCAGCCGCGATATCGGCGATCCGCAGACGGTGCGTGATTTCGCCAACATCGTGCAAAGCCCCGAGCGCCTGAAGCTGTTGCTGATCCTGACGGTGTCGGACATCCGCGCGGTCGGTCCCACGACATGGAACGGGTGGAAAGGCGCTCTGCTGCGGGGCCTGTACTACGAGGCAGAGCCGCTGGTGGCGGGCGGCCACACCCAGGAGACGCGGGCGCGGGACCGGGTGGCCGCCGCGCAGCATGCGTTCCGCGAGGCCAACAAGGGCAAGCCCCAGGCCGATATCGAGCGCTTCATCGAGCGACTCTACCCCGATTATTGGCTCAAGACCGAGCCCAAGAAGATGCTCGAGGACGCCAAGCTCATGGAGCAGGCCGACAAGAGCGGGCAGAAGTTTGCAAGCGTCTACAAGACCGACGCGTTCACCGCCATCACCGAGCTCACGCTCTATGCGCCGAACCATCCGCGACTGCTGGCGCTTTTTGCAGGTGCCTGCGCCGCGACCGGCGCGAACATCTCTGGTGCCCACATCTCCACGACGCGCGACGGCTTCGCCCTCGACACGTTTCTTCTGGCGCGCGAGTTCGACCACGACGAGGATGAATTGCGCCGGGCCCGCCGCATCTCGGAAACCATCGAGAAACTGTTGAAGGGCGAGACGCGCCTCAACGCGCTGATGGCGAAGCGGCGCGAGAGGGCCGGCTCACGCATCGGGGCGTTCCAGGTGCCGCCCGAGGTGCTGATCGACAATACGCTGTCGAACCAGTTCACCGTGGTGGAGGTGGCGGGGCTCGATCGTCCAGGCCTTCTGTTCGAGCTTACGAATACGCTGTCCGACCTCAACCTCGACATCACCAGCGCGCATATCACGACCTTTGGCGAGAAGGTGGTGGACGTTTTCTACGTGACGGACCTCACCAACAAGAAGATCACGAGCCCGCAACGGCAGAAGGCGATCCAGAGCCGGCTTCTGGAGGTACTGGGCGCGGTGCGGGCAACGGTTTGACGCCGATGCGCTCGCGCATGGCATCGATCGATGTCGGCACAGCGACGGGAGTTCAGAACGGCAGGGGCACCTTGAAAAACTTGGCGAGGACGTAGGCGATCACGACCAGGATCAAGACCCGCCATACCATCTGAAAGTTGGCCTTGAGCTGTTTGGTCTTGTCGGGCTCGGCGGATTTGCGCGGCATGGGAATGCGGGGCTCCGTGGCATCGAATGTCCCGCAAGCTTGCAGGCGCCGCCCTCTTCACGCAATGCTGAAGCTCTTGCTCACGGGCCAAAAAAGACATGACCGTGGCACAATTCTCGCTGTTAACGTGCGCCTATGACCTCCCCCAGGCTCCTCTTCGTCTCCTTTCTCGTGCTGTTCCTGCTGCCTCTGGGCGCGCACGCGGCCTACTGGCTTGCGGTCGACGACGGCGGTCCTTGGCATAGCGCCAACTGGAAAAGCGCTGGCCTCCTCCCTGCCGCCGACCGGAAACCTGAGGCCCTGATCCACGTCTATGCCGCGCGCACCGGACGCTGGAAGGGCATTTTTGCCCATCATTGCTGGATCGTGATCAAGGACAAAGGGGCAGTCGCCTATACGCGCTACGACAAGGTCGCCTGGGGCCGTCCTGTGCATGTCGACAGCTGGGCACCCGATGCGCGCTGGTACGGCCACGAGCCGGTTCTGATCGGAGCGATCGAGGGTTCGCAGGCCGAGCGCCTGTTGCCGCGCGTGAAGGCTGCCATCGCCGCCTATCCCTATGGCCGATCGGGCGACTATAGGGTTTGGCCAGGCCCCAACTCCAATACCTTCGTGGCGCACGTCCTGGGCGCCGTTCCGGAGGCTGGAATTGCGCTGCCACCTACGGCACTCGGCAAGGACTTCCGCCCGATTTCGACCCCCTTCGGCCTGACCGCCAGTCAAACAGGGTTACAAGTCGCCCTGGGTGGGCTACTTGGGCTCACCGTTGGCTGGGTGGAGGGCATCGAGGTGAACGTCCTGGGTCTCGTAGCAGGCATCGACCTGCGGTCGCCGGCTCTCAAGCTGCCAGGATTTGGCCGCATCGGCCTTTCCACGCCCGCCTTGGCGACACCAGCCGGCATCCGCTGATCGCATGCAACTCTACCGCGCCTTCTTCACTGTCGGCGGACTGACGCTGCTCAGCCGCGTGTTCGGATTCCTGCGCGACATCCTGATCGCCGCGACGCTGGGTTCGGGCGCGGTGGCCGACGCCTTCTTCGTCGCGTTCCGCTTCCCGAACCTCTTCCGGCGCCTGTTCGGGGAGGGCGCGTTCAACTCGGCATTCATTCCCTTGTTTGCCAAGCGCCTGGAGGGCGAGGGCAAGGCGGCGGCCAAGGCCTTCGCGGAGGAGGCGCTGGCGGGCCTGCTGTTCGTGCTCCTGATCATCACGGTGCTGGCTGAAATCTTCATGCCGCTGCTGATGCTGGGTCTCGCGCCGGGCTTCGATGCCGTTCCGGAGAAGTACGATCTCACCGTGCTGCTCACCCGCATCACGATGCCCTATCTTCTGTGCATGTCGCTCGTGGCGCTGCTCTCCGGCGTGCTCAATTCCGTGGGCAAGTTCGTCGAGAGTTCCTCCGTCTCGATCGTCCTCAACCTGACGATGATGACGGCGACTTTCATCGCAATGGGGCTCGGCTATACGAATGAGCCCGTCGCCGGCGTGATCCAGGCCTGGGGTGTGTTCTGGGCGGGCATCCTGCAACTGCTGCTGCTGCTGCACGGGGCGCGTCGCAACGGGCTTTCCCTGCGCTTGCGCTGGCCACGCATGACACCGGGCGTGCGCGACCTCATTCGCCTCGGCATTCCAGGCGTCGTCGCCGGTGGTGTGACGCAGCTCAACATCATGATCGGCACCATCATCGCTTCGCTGCAGGACGGTGCCGTCTCGCATCTCTACTACGCCGATCGTGTGTACGAGCTGCCGCTTGCCATCGTCGGCATCGCCATTGGTGTCGTGCTGCTGCCCGACGTCTCGCGCCATCTGCGTGCCGGCAACCACGAAGCGGTGATGGACAGCCAGAACCGCTCGGTTGAGTTCGCGATGTTGCTGACACTGCCGGCGTCTGTGGCCCTGGCCGTGGTGCCGACGGAGATCGTGCAGGGCCTTTTCCAGCGCGGCGCCTTCACGGCCGCGGACGTGCCCTTCACCGCCTATGCACTGGCGCTGTTCGCGTTCGGGCTGCCGTCGTTCGTGATGATCAAGGTGTTCTCCCCCGCCTACTTCGCGCGCGAGGACACCAAGACGCCGATGCGCTATGCCACCATCTCTCTGACGGCCAACACGCTCGGCTCGATCGGCCTGTTCTTCCTGTTCAGGAAGCTGGGCCTGATGCCGCACCTTGGCATTGCGCTGGCAACGACGCTCGGCGGCTGGCTGAACGCAAGCCTTCTCTATACGACGCTGGTACGCCGCGGAGCCTTCGTGGCCGACAACCGGTTGCAGCGGACACTGCCACGAATACTTTTGGCGAGCCTTTTGATGGGCGTCGCGCTTTATGCGCTGGCGCCGTGGCTTGCACCTTGGCTGTCGGCCCAGGCGGGCGTCGTGCTGCGCATGTCGGCTTTGGCCCTGCTCGTGGGGGCCGGGCTGCTCGTCTATGCCGTGGCGGCGGTGCTGCTCGGTGCAACACAAGTGCGGCAATTCCGCAAGTTCCTGCGGCGTGGCTCCACCCCGAGACCCGAGAGCTGAGGCCGAGGGTTTGCCCGTAGGCACTTGCCGGGGCGGCCCCGTCGCGCGATAAGCGGCGCGAAAAACGAAGCGAAACGAAGAAACGAGCCAATGTCCCTTCCTGCAACAGCAACTCCGCGCGTGTTCTCCGGCATGCAGCCGACAGGCAACCTGCATCTCGGCAACTATCTCGGCGCCATGGTCCGCTGGGTGGAGATGCAGAAGAGCCACGAATGCATCTTCTGCGTCGTCGACATGCACGCCATCACGGTCTGGCAGGACCCGGCCGATTTGCGCGACCAGATCCGTTCCGTCACCGCCGCCTACATCGCCTCGGGCATCGATCCGAAGACGACCATTCTGTTCAACCAGAGCCAGGTGCATGAGCACGCGGAACTGGCCTGGGTGTTCAACTGCGTTGCTCGCCTCGGCTGGCTCAACCGCATGACCCAGTTCAAGGAGAAGGCAGGCAAGGATCGCGAGAACGCCTCGGTGGGCCTCTACGCCTATCCGAGCCTGATGGCGGCCGACATTCTCGTCTATCGCGCCACGCATGTGCCTGTGGGCGACGACCAGAAGCAGCACCTGGAGCTTGCCCGCGACATCGCGCAGAAGTTCAACAACGATTACGCAAAGCCCATCTCCGAGGCAGGCTTCCCCAACGGCTTCTTCCCTTTGCCAGAGCCCGTGATCATGGGACCGGCAACGCGCGTCATGAGCCTGCGCGACGGCACCAAGAAAATGTCGAAGTCGGACCCTTCCGACCTCTCCCGCATCAACATGACTGACGATGCCGAGACGATCGCCCGCAAGATCCAGAAGGCCAAGACCGACCCCGAGCCGCTTCCCTCCGAGCAGGCAGGGCTCGAGAAGCGGCCGGAAGCCGACAATCTCGTCGGCATCTATGCGGCGCTCGAAGGCTCCTCGAAGGAAGCCGTTCTCAAGCAGCATGGTGGCGCGCAATTCTCTGGCTTCAAGAAGGCCCTGGTGGATCTCGCGGTCGCCAAGATCTCGCCCGTGAACGCCGAGATGAACCGCCTGCTCGCCGACCCCGCCGAGATCGACCGCATCCTGGCCGATGGCGCGCGCCGCGCCACGGCCATCGCGGCCCCGATCATGGACAGAGTGAAGGACATCGTGGGCTTCCTGCGCAGCTGAAGCTCCCGCCGCTTCACCCCGTAAACCGCAACCGACTTTCCAAACGCACGGCAACCTGTGATATGGTTGCCTGAACCGAGTTCACGGGTTCAAGTGATCCGGTTTCGCGTGCTCGTCGCTCCGATGGGATAGCGTCAATGGCAAAACGCCGCCGCGTTTTCGAGCAAGGCCACGGCCGCAAGCTGTTGGTGATCGTCGACGACAGCCCCGAAGTCGAGGGCGCGCTGTTCTATGCGGCAGGCCGCGTCTTCCACACCGACGGCATGCTGACCCTGCTCTACGTGATCGAGCCGGAGACCCAGTTCTGGGACAGCGTGCGGCAGGCGCACCTCGAAGAGCAGACTGCAAAGGCGAAGGCGCTGTTCCGCCTCTTCAAGCGCAAGCTGGCGCAGGAAGGCTTCGATACGCTGCGCGTGGAAGAGGTGATCCGCGAGGGCAAGACGGTCGAGCAGATCCACAAGCAGATCGACGAGGACGAGGATATCGCGGTGCTGGTGCTTGGCGCCTCCAACGAGTCCTCCGGGCCAGGTCCCCTGGTGGCCTCACTCGCTGTCGGGTCGGCAGCGGGCAACTTCCCCATCCCCATCACGATCGTGCCCGGCAGCCTCGCGCTCGAGGACATCAAGGCGCTGGCCTGAACCTGCCGGCGCCCCTGCGGCCGTCGTGCCGGCACCTCTTTGCGCTAAAGCAACGCAATCTCGACGTAATCTCGGGTGTAATTGCCACAGAAGACGGGGTGATTCGCCGCGGGCGCACTTTGCTTGCCGCGGCAACGACATACGGGGGAATTGGCCAATGAGCCATGAAATCGATCGCAAAGCGTTCCTGAAGCTGGGCCTAGCCGCCTCTGCGGCCCTGTTGCTGCCGGCAAGCGCGAATGCCGCCTCCGGGCCCGAAATCGAC
The DNA here is from genome assembly GCA_039808585.1 of Hyphomicrobiaceae bacterium. Classification (GTDB taxonomy): domain Bacteria; phylum Pseudomonadota; class Alphaproteobacteria; order Rhizobiales; family Hyphomicrobiaceae; genus AWTP1-13. Next base: position 31,803 of record JBDHTJ010000008.1, read on the forward strand.
GCCGACGTCGATGCCACGCTGTCACGCTTCTACCATCAAGTGGGTGGGGCCCGCGAACTCGTCGGCCGCGCAGCTGGCACGCTCGTGTTCCCGTCCATCGTGAAGGCCGGTATGGGCATTGGCGGCGAGTACGGCGAGGGCGCACTGCGCATTCGCGGGCGCACGGCCGCTTATTTCAACACGGTCTCGGCTTCCGTGGGCTTCCAACTCGGCGTCCAGGCCCGCTCGGTGATCATCGTGTTCATGACGGAGAGCGCGCTGCAATCATTCCGCCGCAAGAACGGGTGGAAGGTGGGCGTCGATGGCTCGGTTGCGCTCATTACGCTCGGTGCGGGCGGGTCGCTCGATACCAATCAGATCAAGCAGCCCGTCGTCGGCTTCATCCTCGACAACAAGGGCCTGATGTACAATCTCACGCTCGAAGGCTCGAAGATCAGCCGCATCAACCGCTGATTCTGCAGCGTTGACTGACTGACAACTCTCAATTGAGAAGCGTCCGCCCGTGCAGGCGGAACCCGGACGGCCTCCGCCTGGGTTTTCTTTTTGGCGCGGTTGGAGCAGCCCAGGATCAGTAGACGCTACGGCCGGTGCCGAGGCTTCGGGGCGTGTCGGGCTGCTCGTTGGCCAGGAAGCCGCCGGTCTCGTTCGTGAAGCCGATGACGGAATAGGCGTCGTCGGGCTCCTCGTTGGGCTTGAAGGCCTCCATCACGGCATCGCTTTCGCCACCAACCGCGCGCAGGCCCGTGCGTAGGCTCACGCGCACGAGCTTGATGCCCGGCGGAATGCGGAACGGCGCTGCCTTCTTGTCCGCAAGCGCGAACTTCAGGAAGTTGGCAAAGATGGGCGCTGCCACGTGCCCGCCCGTCATGCCCTTGCCCATGGGCCTCGGCGTGTCGTAACCGACGAACACGCCGACGACGAGATCGGGCGTGTATCCCACGAACCAGGCATCTTTCTCATCGTTGCTGGTGCCCGTCTTCCCAGCCACCGCCACGCCGGGAAGGATCTTCTGCACGATGGTGCCGGTGCCGCGCTGCACCACGCCTTCCATGATGGAGGTCATCTGGTAGGCCGTATGCGGGTCAATGATCTGACGTCGTTCGTCGGGCACATCAGGCTCGGGCTGGTTCGCCCATTTCTCGGCCTTGCAGTTCTGGCACTCGCGCTTGTCATGGCGCCAGATAGTGTGCCCCCAGCGGTCCTGGATGCGGTCGATCAGGGTGGGCTGCACCTGCTTGCCGCCGTTGGCGAGGGCTGCGTAGGCAGCCACCATCCGCACGAGCGTCGTCTCGCCGGCGCCGAGCGACATGGAGAGAACGGGCAGCATATCGTCGTAGACGCCGAAGCGGCGCGAGTATTCCGCAATGAGCGGCATGCCCATGTCCTGCGCCAGCCGCACCGTCATCTGGTTGCGGGACTTCTCGATGCCCTGCCGCAATGTCGATGGTCCCATGGCAGAGACGCCGTCGTAGTTCTTCGGCGTCCATACTTCCTTGCCGGGCCCCTGATCGACCTCGATGGGGGCATCGAGCACGATCGAGGTCGGCTTGTACCCGTTGTCGAGGGCGGCCGCGTAAACCAGCGGCTTGAAGGACGAGCCGGGCTGTCGCCGTGCCTGCAGCGCGCGGTCGAACTGGCTGGTTGCGAAGGAGAAGCCGCCGACGACAGCGTGCACGCGGCCCGTATGCGGATCCATGGCCACGAGGCCGCCGCCAACTTCCGGGATCTGCAGAAGCGACCAGACGCCCTGCGGCTTTTCGGGATCTTTCGGGCCCACCCATACCACATCGCCGACCGCCAGCACGTCGGTGACGGCCTTCGGCGCCGGCTTGCCCGGTGTACGGGCCCATTTCACTTCGTCGTAAGAGATCTCTGCCGCCTCGCGCTCCGGCGCGTATTGGCCATTGGCCTGCTTGGGCGGTCGCAGGCCGATGACGGCCTTGGACTTGTTGACCTCGAGCACGACGCCCAGGCGCCACGGCGCGATATCGCCTGGAATCTCGATGCCGCCGAGCGTGACGCCCCAGTCGCCGCTTGTGTCTATCTTCTGCACCGGACCGCGCCAGCCTTTTTCGCGATCGAAACTGACGAGGCCTTCGATGAGGGCCCGGCGCGCCTTGCGCTGCAGGACGGGATCGAGCGTGGTGCGGACTGAAAGACCGCCGTTGATCTTCGTATTCTCGTTGTTGATGCGCTCGGCCCGGCCATAGAGGCCGTCTTCGCCATAGAGCGAAACGAGAGTACGGCGAACATCCTCCGCAAAGTAGTCGGCGGCATAGATCTGCGTGCCGAGCTGGCGCAGGTTCACCGTCAGCGGCTTCGCCTTCGCAGCCTTGGCCTGTTCCGGGCGGATGTAGCCGTTCTCGGCCATCTGGTCGATCACCCAGTCGCGGCGGATAGTGGCTTCCTTCTTGTGCCGGAAGGGATGGTAGTTGGAAGGCCCCTTAGGCAGCGAGGCGAGATAGGCGCACTCCTCGATGGTGAGGTCGCTCAGTTCCTTGTTGAAGTAGTTGAGGGCGGCCGCAGCCACCCCGTAGGAGCCGAGCCCCAGGTAGATTTCGTTGAGATAGAGCTCGAGAATGCGATCCTTCGAATAGGCGCGCTCGATGCGGATCGCGAGAATCGCCTCCACCAGCTTGCGTTGCAGGCTGCGCTCGTTCGTGAGCAGGAAGTTCTTGGCCACCTGCTGCGTGATCGTGGAGGCACCTTCCGCGCGCCGTTTCGATCGCTGCACGAGGCCCATGCCGAACTTGTAGGCGGCGCGGCCGATGCCGGTGATGTCGAGGCCGCCGTGTTCATAGAAACGGCGGTCCTCCGCCGAAAGGTAGGCCGCGATGAGCAGCTTCGGCACCACGTTGATCGGCACGAAGATGCGCCGCTCGCGGGCATACTCGGCCATCATGCTGCCGTCGTGCGCATGGATGCGCGTCATCACTGGTGGCTCGTAGCGCGCGAGGCTCTCGTAGTCGGGAAGATCGCGAGAGGCCTGCCACACGAGGAAGGCCGCCACCGCCGCACCCGCGATGAACAGCACGACGCCGGAGGCGAACGCAAAGCCGAGAAAGCCCAGAAGCCAGCTGCGCCGCTTGCGCTTGCGCTTGCGCGCAGGCGGCGGCGGATATATCTGAACCGGTCTCATCGCTGGCAAATACCCGGGGATTTCAGCGTTTCCTGCACGGCCACCTGTACGGCAAGACGCGCCGACAGGTTACCGCCAACGGATTCAGCCCGCCGGCACTGTCTGCACGCACGAATGGAATATCGCGCACCTTAGCATCGAATGTGGCAGCACGACGCCCTCTGAAAACGAAGACTGGTGGATTTTTCCTGTCGATGTGGCGCATGCACCCCGGCTCATGTGCGTGCAAGTCATAGGAAGCGAGGCGGCCATTGTCTACGCGAGTGGCGCAAAGCGTATGACATGCTCGTGACGTATTGGTCGCACACCCATTCCTACCGGCAAGAAGGGGGATTTGCGTCACCACACCCCTCCTTCTCGAAGGCGGGCGGGGTGGTCCGGCAACTCGGCCGGCGAAGAAAGACCGGCGCTCTTAACGCGTTGTTTGCCAAATCGGATGTCTATGGAGGGGTACCCGGCGGCAGGTCGATGAACAAAACCTTCTTGCCACAGAAATCGTCACCGCCTACAGTTTTACCATAGCATGTTGCTGCATGAACCGACCTGCAGCGCATGCGAGAGGCGGCAGTCGAGGCTTTGACAGCGCTCGTGACTGGACCTTAGCGGGACCGCTCTCGAGAGCTCTTGGACCCCGAAAGCCTCCTCAGGACGACGGATCGGTATGGCTTTGGCGCAATCTGGGCCCGCGGCGAGGACCGCGGGGCATGCCAGGCAGTTGCGCCCTACCTGCCGCTTCTCCGGCGGAAGCGCGGCGCCAGTTCCCCAAGCCTGACGGCGGGGACGCCCTCTCAAGGGCTTGGCGCCAGTTTGTGCCAGAAAGCGGCAACGGCAGCGGACGCTGAATTCTGTCCGCGAGATTTGCCCCTCATCGGGCATCCATTACCGGAGCGTCGGGCGCCCCTGTCGCCTTCGTTCCTGAAATTGCGTGGACCATGACAACACTCCGCAGGCGCGGCACGACGAGGAAAGATGGGCCACCGGTCTCCGACCGGGGCGCTGGTTTCCCGCCTGCTGCCGTCCATGTGCCGGCTGGTCGCCCAGCCGCCGGACGCGGAGCCCGGGGTCGCGGTCCGTTTTACCCACCCCACCTTTCAACTCAAATCATCGGCGCATCGGCCTCGAGCTGGAACCTGCTTCCGGCGCGGTCGGGCTCAGCCTGCCGCGAGGGCCGCGCCAAGGACCCCGTTCAATGGACAAGCACAACAAGATGCTCATCGATGCCACCCACCCGGAGGAGACTCGGGTGGTGGTGCTACGTGACGGCCGCGTAGAGGAATTCGACTTCGAATCAGCCAACCGCAAGCCGCTGCGGGGCAACATCTACCTCGCCAAGGTTACGCGGGTAGAACCCTCGCTGCAGGCGGCTTTCGTCGACTACGGCGGCAACCGCCACGGCTTCCTGGCCTTCAGCGAGATCCATCCCGACTACTACCAGATCCCCGTGGCAGACCGTCAGGCGCTGCTCGACGAGGAAGCTGCCGCCGAGGCAGAGGCAGAGGCGGAAGCCGATGCGCGCGCCGAAGCGCGTGGCGGCCGCTACCATGGCGAGGAACAGCACGCATCCCGCCACGAGGAGCCGGAGCACAATGAGCCCGCCGACGAGGGCCATGCTCACGATCATTCGCATGATGAGCCGCACGGCCACGCCGAGGCAGAGGCATCCCACACCCACGCCGAGGAGGGCCATCGCGACGACAGCAGCGCTGCCGCCCACGCCCACACCAGCGCCATGCGCCACGGTGACCCCGCCGCCGAGGAGGTTCCGGCCTCGTCTGGCGAGGACGACAACGGCGGCGATGGCGAGCACCACGTCGAAGAGGTCTCGGATTCGAGCGAAGCACCCGAGGTGCTGTCGTCGGTCGAGAACACCTCCCAGGACGCACTCGAAGAGCTGCCCGAGCGCCCGCGTCGGCGCATGCGCTCCTACAAGATCCAGGAAGTCATCAAGCGGCGCCAGATCATCCTGGTGCAGGTGGTGAAGGAGGAGCGCGGCAACAAAGGCGCGGCCTTGACCACCTATCTGTCGCTCGCAGGCCGCTACACCGTACTGATGCCCAACACCGGCCGCGGCGGTGGCATCTCGCGCAAGATCACCAACCCGCAAGACCGCAAGCGCCTCAAGGCCATCGCTAGCGAGCTGGAGGTGCCGGAGGGCATGGGCCTCATCATCCGCACGGCGGGAGCCGCGCGCACCAAGCAGGAGATCAAGCGCGACTTCGAGTACGAGATCCGGCTTTGGGAGAACGTGCGCGACATGACGTTGCGCTCCACGGCGCCCTGCCTCGTCTACGAGGAAGGCAACCTGATCAAGCGCTCCATCCGCGATCTCTACTCCAAGGAGGTCGATGACATCGTCGTGGCCGGTGAAGCGGGCTATCACGAAGCGCTCGACTTCATGAAAATGCTGTCGCCGAGCCAGACTAAGAACGTGGTCCGCTACGAGGGTGGCGAGCCTCTCTTCCACCGCTACCAGATCGAGCGCCAGCTGAACGCGATGTTCAGCCCCTTCGTGACGTTGCGCTCGGGCGGCTATCTCGTGATCAACCAGACGGAGGCTCTTGTCGCCGTCGACGTCAACTCCGGCAAGTCGACGCGCGAGTTCTCCATCGAGGAGACGGCGCTCAACACGAACCTCGAGGCGGCGGAGGAGATTGCGCGGCAGCTCAAGCTGCGCGACCTCGCCGGCCTCATCGTGATCGACTTCATCGACATGGAGGAGAAGCGCAACAACCGCGCTGTGGAGCGGCGCCTGAAGGATTGTCTGCGGCACGATCGCGCCCGCATCCAGGTTGGCCGGATCTCGCATTTCGGCCTGCTCGAGATGTCGCGCCAGCGCCTGCGCACCGGCGTGCTGGAGGGTTCCACATCGCAATGTCCGCACTGCCAGGGCACCGGCATCATCCGCTCCGTGGAATCGGTGGCGCTGGCCGTGCTTCGCGGCATCGAGGACCACCTGCTGCGCGACCAGCGGCACTCGATCAAGGTCGTGACCACGGCCGAGGTGGCCCTCTACATCCTGAACAACAAGCGCACCTTCATCACCGGCATGGAAGCGCGCACCGGCATCAGCATCATGGTGCAGGCCTCCGACAAGATGCAGGGCGCCAACTTCGCGATCGAGAGGGCCCATGCGGCACCCGTGAAGCAGCCCGAGCGTACAGCCGTCAACATGGACTGGGGCTTCGAGGGCCAGGAGCCCTACGAGGAGGCCGAGGGTGAGGAGCCCGAAGGCGAGACGCGTGAGCGCGAACGGGATCGTGACCGCGATCGTGATCGCGAGCCGCGCGCCCATGGCGATAATGGCGAGCAGCGAGAGGGCCGCGAAGGCGGTCGCCGTCGTCGCCGCCGCCGGCGTGGTCGCCGCGATGACCGGGGTGATGATCGCAATGGCTTCCGCGAGCCGCGGCCGGAAGCGGCCCACGCCACCAACGGCAATGGCCATGCGCACGGCGAAGCCCATGCCGATGACGCCGGACACGAGGAAGGCCCGCAGGCCGAGCCGGGCAGGGTCTACGAGGACGAGCAACCCGTAGCCGATTTCACGGAGCTTGCGAGCGACCCCGGTGCGCAGGGCGACGTGCCCAGGCGCCGCGAGGCCGAGGCGGGCGAGCGTGGTGATCGTGAGGAGCGCCCGGGCGGGCGCCGTCGTCGCCGCGGTCGCCGCGGCGGCCGTCGCGGTCGCGACCGGGAGGGCCCGCGCCAGGACGATGCCAACGGAGCGCGTTTTGCCGATGAAAACGGAGCCGAAGGCTTTGCCGAGGACGAGGTGGGTGCACCTCAAGCTGGCGAGCACGATGCCGATCGCGACGAGGCCCCGGCATTGTCGGGCGCCGCACCGCAGGAAGCAGTGAGTGCCGTCGCCGAGGCACACACAGAGGAGGCGGAGCGTCCGCAAGCCGAGCCTGAGAAGGCCACGGAAACAAGACCTGTCTCGACAAGGCCCGTGGAACCCGCCGTGCGCATCCCCAGCATCGAACCGGTCTCACCGCCGGCCGTTCTGGAGCAGATTGCGGGCGTCGTCACTGTGCCGCCCAGCGCGCCGAAGCCGGTCGAGATCAAGGTCGAGGCCGACGAAGATCCCTCGCGTCCCATCCGCAAGGGCTGGTGGCAGCGCCGCTTCCAGTAACAGAAGATGAATTGTGAGGGACGCCGCCGGATGGCAGGCGTCCCTGTTTTTTGCCGGGCTACGCGAGCTTGGCTGCTAACTCAGCCCACCGCGACGAGCGCGATGCGTGAGCCACCGGAAACGGCACACGGCCTTTATGCGCCGCGGACGCCTGCGTCACGTATCGATCGCTCAATGCTTTGTCAGCGGGGGGGCGCCGTTGAGGGCGTGCTGCGGCATGGCCGTGTGTGACGCCTGACCCTCGGCCTTGCGTTGCAGGTTGCGCCAGTGCGATGCGTTGCCGGCATCCATGTGGTCGATCTCGCGCATCATCTCGCGAAGCCTGTCGAGCAGTGCGGATTCGCTGCGATCGAGGCCGTCATCCGCGGCCCCGTTCTCGAGTTCTCCCACCAGCACGTCGAGCAATCCGCCTTCCGGCAGCAGCATGAGTGCCGGCAGCCGCTGTGCGATCTCTTCACGGACCTCGGCCAGGACGGAGACGAGATCGTGTTCGTCACCGTAGCGCTCAACGAGTTCCTCGAAGGCGTTCTTCACCGCCATCTTGCAGCTGGGCTCGAAGTTCTCTTCCAGGCACGAGCGCAGATTGCGGTTGCTGAGGGCGAGGCGCTTCAGCGCATCGGCGGCGTGCAGCGCGGCGCGTGCAACCTCGGGATCGGCAAGCTTCTCGAGCGCCCCGGGAGACATCCGTAGGTGAGCAAGGAAAGTCGCCTGCATGTCTTCGCGCGCGGCGGCGGCGCGCGAAGCCGGCAAGGGGGGAGGTGTCGCCTGTGCCCTCTGGGCTGCGGCCGGAAGCGGCGGTGGTACCGCTAGCGCAGAAGCCGCACGCCCGTTCGACATCAGCGGCGGAGGGATCGCAACGCGCGCCTGGTTCGAATGAGCGAGCTGAAGCCCGCCGCCTTCCAGCGCCCCGCCATAAGCGATCTGGCCCCGCGCATGGGACTGCCGTCCCGCCAGCAACTCGCGAGCCCGGATGCGCGACAGGGTCTGGTAGAATTCCGGACGCAGGAAATAGTGGTTCTCGTGCGCGTCGCGCTGGGCAACGCGCAGGCTGATGCCAGCCGTCAAAGCATTGCGCACCGGGCGCACGTGTGGGCGCTCCACCTCGTCGAAGCGGATCTCTGACGTGAAGCCGTGCTTCTCCTCAATCGGATGCATGTATGAAAGAACCGCATCCGCTGTCTCGCCCACGTGCGGAAGCAGCGCTTCGCGCAGGCGGCTCTCGAGGCGATCGAGTTCGAGCCCCCGGCGCGTCTCCTCTGGGTGCGATTTCATCTCGCGCCGGATGACATGCGCCAGGAACTCGTAGAGTTCGGCCCGCACCAGATACACCTCGCGCTCGCGTGCCTGCCGCACGGCGCCGATGGTGGCGCCGGCATTGAGCACGTCGCGCACCGCGATCTGCGTCTCCGGGTCGAGTTCGCCCATGTGTACGACGTTGGTGAAGCCGTCGACGGCCGCCATGGGGTGCATGGCCTCGAGCGCCGTCCGCGCCTTCTTGAAGGTGTCGGGCAGCAATGAGGCCTCGATGATGGCCTCGAGCTGATGCGCGCTGCGGGCCTTGGGGCTCGGCACGTCCGACAACGGTGAACGCAGGGCCTGTGCACCGAACAACCCCGACATGAAGACGAGGCCATCGACGCCGATGGCGAGGATCAACGAAAGATACGCAAGCCGGTTTCCATCGAGGAACGCGTTCCAGGTGACGACGAAGCGATGCGCCTTGTCATCCCGGTTCATGTCGATGCCTGAGAGACGCGCGCCGATGTCGGCGGAGTCCTTGCTGACGAGCCCGGAGTCTTGCAGGCAGCGCCTGCCGAAGCCCAGAAGCGCATCGGTGGTGGTGAGCCGGGCAAGCTTGTCGCCGCCCGCGCAGTTGGCCTGGAACGCGGCCACGCCGGAGTTGAGGGCGAACACCCGGCCCGCCGCTTCGGCTGCCTGCTTGGGATCGCAGTCGATGGCGCGCACGCGTTCCTTCGTCACCTGCGTCGCCGACATGGCGTTGAGCAGGTTGGTGCACTGCGCCTGTACGCCTGCCAGGTGCTCCACCGTCGGCTGCTGCCGGAACGTGGTGCGGGCCTTCTCGAAGGCGGGAAGCACGCGCGCGGGATCGAACTTCAGACCTTCATCGTCCGCATCAATCACCTGCGCGGCGCGGATGCGCTGTTCGGCGGTCTCGGCCTCGCCCTTCATCTTGGCAAGCTCGCCGTCTATGCCGGACAGCTCGCGCTCGACCTGGGACAGGCGGGTCTCGAGCGTCACGAGGCGCTTCTTGGCGTCGTTGGTGCGCTCCTGCTTGATCTTGAACTGGTCCTGCAGCGCCGCAAGTTCGCCCATGCGCTGGCGGTAGATCTGCCCGCGGCCCTGCTTCAGGGTGCCCTCGACGCCCCGTTCCTCCGCCATGGCCTCCACGCGCTTGCCGTCGATCTCGCGCGCCTTGGCGTCGAGTTCGCCCTGGTGCTGCGCATAGTCCGCCGCAAGGGCCGGACGCTCGGCTTTCAGCCGCGCAAGCTCCTCACTGAGTGATACTTTTTTGTTGGCGAGGCCCGCCTGGCCGCTCTGCGCCGTCGCAATGCGCTCCTGCTGCTGCGCGATGGCGCGGCGACGCTCTTCGATCTTCTGCACGAAATAGCGCTCGATCTCGCCCTGCGCGCCGTGCGCCGCCTGGGCCAGCGCGACAAGCTGGCGCTCATAGGCCTTCCAGCCGTCCGTCTCGAACAGGCGTTCGGCCTCCTCGAGTTGGCGCCTCTGCGTCAGCGCACCGATGTCGGAAACGACGCCGCCGACCTGGCTGGTGGCGCGGATCTCGGACGCCCGTGCGCGCTGCTCCTGCGGGAAGATGGCGTTGAAATGGCTGTCGAAGGAAAAGAACACGCTCGCCGACATGGCTGCGAGAAACATCACCCACAGCACCGCATTCTTCACCATCAGGCGAATGCTCTGCATATAGGGCGCCGCCAGTTCATGGCCCCGCATCGCGCCGAAGACGATAAGGCCGAGCGCCAGCACCCCGATGAGGTAATAGACGGAGACGTCCGCAATGCGTGCCCAGTCGGCCGTCACGCCCGTGAGCGAGGAGATGCGCACCGCGTTCGTGGCGCTGAGCAGCCAGTAGAACACCAGGCCCGTCAGCATCAGGCCCAGGAAGGCACCGATGATGGCGTCCAGGCGCTTCACGGTGCGACCGCCGGCGGCAGCACTCTGCGTGTTCATGCCGGTAGCGAAGCTTTCGCCGATCAGCCACGCCACGATCAGCATCACGCCCTGGATGCCGAAGGCGATGGCCACCGAGAGAAGCGGCGCATTGGTGAAATTGCGCAGGCCGTCGAACGTGGTGTAGGCCGACGCCACCGAAAGCGCGACGCCCGTCGAGGCGAGCAGCGTCAGCTGCCAGTTGTCCGTGAGGGCTTTGACCACGGCATTGCGAATGGCGGTAGAGGTGCCCTTCGAGAGCAGTAGCAAGCCGGCGAGAACCGCGAGAACCAGAAGGTAGTGCTGGGCGGCATAGGCGATGGCCTGATCGAGCGCCGCCTTCACGTCAAAACCTTCCATACGATCACTCCCAGCCTGAACGCGGGCACGAATGGCGAGGGCCGCCATCACCAAAAACCTTGCTGCTTTTTGCAGGCATCATTTGGGCGGCAAGCGGGCCTTTTGAAGCCCCTTGAGCATAATTCAGCGCAGCTTGCTCGAGCGAACGCAACCGTGACGGAGATCCGTCCTCGAAGCGTCAGTGGGCGGATTCGAACTACACGCGTTCGAACAGCGCGGCCACGCCCAGGCCGCCGGCAGCACCTTGTGTAACGGCGCCGTACTGCGCCCCGCTCGCTGTCTTGGGCCTTGCGAGATCCGTGAATAGCCGCACCACGCCGATGGCACCGGCCGCACCCAGCGGATAGCCGCTGACGACGGCGCCGCCGCTGGGATTTATTGCATCGTCAGTGAGGTCGAGCGCCTGCGTCAGCGCCAATGCTTGTGCCGCCGAGGCTTCCGACATCTCGATGACCTGCGGCATGGGCTTGGCAGCGCCGTTGGGCCGCAGAACCTTCTGCAGTGCCAGGATGGGCGCGGAAGCCTCTTCCCCCGCACCGACGCCTTGGCTCGCTGCAGCCAGAAGCCGAAGCGCAGGCGGTTTGCCGAGCGCTGCGTAGACGTCGGCGGAGACCACAAGCACGATCGCTGATCCGTCGCGCGGCGAAGCGCTGTTTCCTGCCGTATGCGTCCCATCCGGCGGCAGCAAAGGCTCGAGGTCGGCCAGTTCGTCGATCTCGCCGGTGCTGGTGATCTCGTCGCGAGTTTCCTCGGCGGCCATGCGCATCGGCACGATCTCGCCAAGAAAGCGGCGATCGTCGCGGGCCCTGTTCGCCTTCAGGTGAGCCCGCACCGTGGCCATGTCCTGTTCTCCGCGGCCTATGCCGCACTTGCGCGCAAGTTCCTCTGACGCGGCAATCGATGGAAACGCAAAGCTGCCGTCGCCCTCGCTCCCGGCCTCCGGCCCTATGAATCGGGGCATCTGGAAAAGCGACTTCGGCTTGGCGATGCGCCAGGGCGCGGTGGAGAGGGATTCGGCACCACCGGCGATCACAACATTTGCCTCGCCCAGCGCTACGGACCGGACGGCAAGAACGATGGCATCAAGACCCGATGCACACTGGCGATCGACCGTCAGCGCTGAAACGCCCTGCGCAAGACCCGCAGCAAGGCCGACAAGGCGCCCCGGGTTGCCGCCCGCGGTCGTATTGCCGAGCACGATCTCGTCCACTTGGGAGGGCTGCAGCCCGGCGTCGGAAAGGGTGGCCTCGATCACCGGCGCCACGAGGCTTTCCAGCCGGCGCAGACGGTGCAATCCGCCCGGGCGGCCGAGCGCAGAGCGGCGCGCAGCAACGATGTAGGCCGATCCCAGGGGCAGGGCCTGGCTCATGCACACTCCGACAGCAGCAATATGGGCCCGGGCCCGCACTTTGATCCGCATCCGCGCCCGGAACTGCCTTGTCACAAAGGATCATGGCGAAATCCTGCCCGCCGGCCTTCCTTTGCGGCTGGCACCGGGGGCCCCGGATGCTATAAGGACGGCCATGACCGATCCCGTGCCACATCTGCCCTTTCCCGCGCCGGAACACGACCACGGCCTATGCCTGGAAGAGGCCATGGAGCGCGCCCGTAAGGCCTTCGACGCCAAGGGGTTGAAGCTCACGCCGCTGCGTCAGTCCGTATTCAGCGAGATTGCTGGCTCGCATCGCGCCATCGGTGCCTACGAGGTGCTGGAAAAGCTCGCAGTTCGGGGCGAGCGCCTTGCCCCCATTTCCGTCTATCGCGCCATCGACGCGCTGGTCGAGGTCGGGCTGGTTCACCGCTTCGAAAGCCGCAACGCTTTCTTCGCCTGCCATACCGGCCACGAGGGCCGGCAAATGGTGCTGGCCTGCGAGGCTTGCGGGCGTGTGGCGGAAGTGGGCGGGCCGGAAGTTTTTTCCGGCATCGAACGCGCCGCAAGCCTGGCGAGCTTCACGCCGCGAAGGTCCGTCGTCGAGGTGTGGGGCCTGTGCGCAGCTTGCACGGCGGCCGCCAAGCACGAACCGGCTCGCGCCTCAGAGCATGCACACGGACGATCCTGAGCATGCAGGAACGCACCGAAAGGCAGGCGGGCTCCGCTTTGGCACACGTGCATGATGGCAGCTGCCGCCATGACAATGCGCACGGCCACAGCACGGCGCTGGGCCCCCGCGCGGACACGGCGATCATCAGCGCCCGCGGCCTGAGCTTGCGGCTGCAAGGCCGCCCTGTGCTGCAGGGCATCGACCTAGACATCGCCGCCGGCGAGATCGTCACCATTATTGGGCCCAACGGCGCCGGCAAGACCACGCTCGTGCGCTCTATGCTCGGATTGCAGGTGCCCGACGCTGGCACCATCTGGCGCAAGAGCGGCCTCGTCATCGGCTACGCGCCGCAACGCTTCGATGTCGACAAGACCATCCCCATGACGGTCGCACGCTTCGTGGCCATGGGCAGGACGGCGGCATCCAACACCGATATCGCCGATGCCCTGAAGGAGGTCGGAGCGGGCAAGCTCGAGGAGCGCCAGCTTGCCGAGCTTTCTGGCGGCGAGTTGCAGCGCGTCATTCTCGCCAGGGCCCTGGTTCGCAAGCCGGAGCTGCTCATCCTGGACGAGCCTGTGCGCGGCGTCGACTATTCGGGCGAGGCTGAGCTCTACACCCTGATCGGGTCGCTGCGCACAAATCACGGCCTGGGCGTGCTTCTCGTCTCCCACGACCTGCACGTCGTTATGGCCCAGAGCGACCGTGTCATTTGCCTCAATCGGCACATCTGCTGCTCCGGCGTGCCGGAGTCGGTCGCGCAGCATCCCGAGTATGCGCGCCTGTTCGGCCCCCAGACGGCCCGCGCGCTTGGCCTCTACATGCATCATCACGATCATCGACACGACCTTGCGGGGGCGCCCGAGCCTGCACCTCCCGGCGCGTCCCGAAATTCGTCAGCGGAGTGAGCGCCGATGGGTGAGCCTTTCGTCATGCGCGCCCTGCTGGCGGGCCTGGGACTGGCCGTCATTGCGGCCCCCCTCGGCTGCTTCGTGATGTGGCGTCGGATGGCCTACTACGGCGAGACGGTGGCGCAGTCGGGTCTGATCGGCATCGCGGTAGGATTGGGGCTTGCCTTGAACCTGACGCTGACGGTGCTCGTCGTGACGCTCATCGCTTCGGGATTGCTGGTGCTGCTCAGTCGCCAGAAGGCAGTGCCGCTGGACAGCCTGCTCGGCATCCTGGCGCATGCCTCGCTTGCCCTCGGTGTCATCGTTGCATCGCTCGTGCGCGGGCCCCAGGTCGACCTCATGGCGTTCCTCTTTGGCGACATCTTCGCCGTGACGACGACAGATCTGCAGTGGGTATTGTTCGGTGGTCTCGCTGCACTGGTGGCCATAACCGGCATCTGGCGGCCGCTGCTGGCGATTTCCGTGCACGAGGACCTGGCGGCCGCTGAGGGCGTGCCTGTGGAACGCGTGAAACTGGTGTTCATGCTGATCCTGGCGCTTGTGGTCGCCATCGCCATCAAGATCGTCGGCGTGCTTCTCACCATCGCGTTCCTGCTCATTCCCGCTGCAGCAGCGCGCCCGCTCTCGGAGACGCCGGAGCAGATGGCCTTCTTCGCTGCCATCTTCGGCATGCTGGCCGTGGCCATGGGGCTGTTCGTTTCCATCTCGCTCGATACTCCCGGCGGCCCTTCCATCGTTCTGGTTCTCGCGATCCTGTTTCTATCGTCGATCCTGCCGACGGTGTTGCGGCAGGGACGTGGATGACTGTCTGACCGAGGTTTGATTGCCATGACGCTAGAGCACATCACCCGCCGGGCTTCCGTGCCTGTACGCGTGGGGGCCGTTACCATCGGCGGCACGTCCCCCATCGTCGTGCAGTCGATGACGAATACCGATACGGCCGATGTGGAAGCAACGGCGGCACAGGTGGCGGCCTTGGCGCGCGCAGGCTCCGAGATCGTTCGCGTGACGGTGGATCGCGACGAAGCCGCCAAGGCCGTGCCGCGCATCGTGGAGAAGCTTGCGAGCCGCGGCGTCAGCGTCCCCATCGTCGGCGACTTCCATTACAACGGCCACACACTGCTGTCTGAAAACCCGGGCTGTGCGGAGGCGCTTGCCAAGTACCGCATCAACCCGGGCAACGTCGGCTTCAAGGCCAAGCGCGACAAGCAGTTCTCCTCCATCGTCGAACTCGCGCTCAAATACGCAAAACCGGTGCGGATCGGAGTGAACTGGGGCAGCCTCGACCAGGAGCTGCTGACCCATCTCATGGATGAGAACGCCCGCTCGCCCGCGCCGAAAGATGCCCGCGCGGTGATGCACGAGGCGATCGTGCAGTCGGCGCTCCTGTCTGCTGCGCGGGCGGAGGAACTCGGTCTCGGCGCCGACCGCATCGTGATCTCGGCCAAGGTCAGCGCCGTGCAGGATCTCATTCGCGTCTACACGCTGCTCGGCGAGCGCTGCCGGTATGCCCTGCATCTTGGCCTGACGGAGGCCGGCATGGGCTCCAAAGGCATCGTCGCCTCGACGGCCGGCATGAGCATCCTCCTGCAGCAGGGCATCGGCGACACCATCCGCGTCTCCCTGACGCCCGAGCCGGGCGGAGACCGCACCCTCGAGGTGAAGGTGGCCCAGGAGATCCTGCAGACGATGGGACTGCGCGCCTTCGTGCCCATCGTCGCAGCCTGCCCCGGCTGCGGGCGGACAACCTCCACCGTCTTCCAGGAATTGGCGAGTGATATCGAAAGCTTCCTGCGCGCGCGCATGCCCGAGTGGCGGTCTCGCTACCCTGGCGTCGAGGGGCTGAATCTTGCGGTCATGGGCTGCATTGTGAACGGACCGGGCGAATCCAAACATGCCGACATCGGCATCTCGTTGCCAGGCACTGGCGAGGCGCCGTCGGCACCGGTCTTCATCGATGGCAAGAAGGCCATGACCCTGCGCGGCGCCAACATCGCTGCGGAATTCAAGGCGATCGTGGAAGGATACGTCGAGCAGCGGTTCGGCAGCGCAGGTCAGGGCGCGGCCCCGGCACCGCAAGCGCAAGAGGCCCGGTGACGATGTCAGGGGACCGCTACTTCGAGACCCAGAAGCAGATCCGCTTCCACCATTGTGACCCGGCGGGGATCGTCTTCTATCCCCAGTTCTTCGTGCTCTTCCACGAGCTTCTCGAGGACTGGTTCGACCACGGCCTGAAACTCCACTACGCCTCGCTCATTTCGAAGGAGCGGCGCGGGCTGCCCACCGTGCACATCGATTGCGATTTCAAGATCCCGAGCAAGATCGGCGATATCGTGACCATGCGCCTCGAGGTGTTGAAGCTCGGCAGCAGTTCCATCACCATCGCCGTCTCCTTGCGCTACGGCGAAGAGGTTCGCCTCACGGCCAAGCAGGTCCTGGTGCTGATGTCGCTCGATGATGGTCGCACGCTGCCGCTGCCCGAGGATCTTCGGGCGCGCATGTCGCGCTTCATGGCATAAAGGCGGTCTGTAGAGACCGCCGCGCTCACGCCTTCGCGCCCGAGAAGGGGAACGTGCCCACCCCGGTGGCACTCACGCTGCCGGAGATCTTGTCGCCAGCCACACGCGCGGTGAAGTTCAGCGTGAGCGGCATCGGGCTGGTGATCGCGGCCTTGAAGGCCACGTCGTCGCCGCTGGCCGATGCATCGAAGATCTGCGTCGTCTTGCCTTCCTCGCTCGTCATGGTGCCGGACAGCCCGCCCTGCGTGGACAGGCTCAGCGTCGCCTTGCGTTCGCCGATGGGTGTCGTCATCACGAGCTTCCAGGTTCCATCCGCAGCCATGGCATTCTCCCAGTCGATGCGCGCACCATACGCGTCGTGTTTACGCTAACTTGCGCGATGGGAAGCCGGCTACGCAACGAAAAACCGTTGCGCAGCCGGCTGCAGGAAGTCGGATCTTCCTGCGGTACCTCGCGATTGCCGCGCGAGCTTCAGGCCGCCTTCGGCAGCTGCGGCGTCGTCTCTTGCGCCTGCTGCACTTGCGGAACGGAGAACAGCATCCGCCGCTCGAAGAAGGTAGAGCGGAAGAAGGGGTATCTGGCCATCACCCGGTCCCGATTGGTCGGGAAATCGAGCGCCATCAGCGAAATGGGCTTTGTCAGCGACGGATAATGGCGCGGGTCGCAGATCAGCTTGTGGCCGAAGGTGCGTCTGTAGAACGCCTGGTGCTCCGCGCGCACCGTGGCCAGCAGATAGTGCGCCGTGAAATACTCCGACGCCAGCCACGCCAATCGCGTCGTGACGTAGCACAGCTCCGGATAGCGGCGCGATGCCACCCGGTCCGCCACGAAACGGGTCGGGTCCACGATCACCTTTCCGGCTGCGATATCAGGCTCCAGGATATCTGCAAAGACATTCAAGGCTGGAAGGTTGGGATGCAGGTGGGAGGCCACGTGAAGGCGGATTGAGCTTGCGAGTTCCCCGTCGAGATAAACGCCGAAGATCATGGCATTTGGCTGATCATCCAGCGGATCGCTGAAAGACCTGCGCTCGTTGGGGGTGATTGCGCCTTCACGCAGGTATGCATCATAGCGAAGGCGGAAAATTGCTTCACGCTCCTCGTGCGTGTCGGCGCGGCGATAATCGGCCCTCTCGACAAGCCGCTGAACCCGGTCGATCAGGCGATCCTGATTTTCAACGGTAGCTAATGCAACCATCGTATCTACTCCAGTACTGTAAATTCCTGCTGTCAAAGTTAACCATGGCGCAGATAGAGTAAAGATTAATGTTTAACCTCCGCTTTACCTTTCACAAACAGGGTAAAAAAATAGTTAACTTCAAGCCTGCGGCAGGAGAGTTTGTTAACTCGTGCATACGATAGAAAAAGTTCACGACTGATGAAGGATCACATTCTGCTGTCCCATTTTGGCACGATTTCAAATCGGCAATTCCAAAAAAGCAGGCATAATCCGTTGGTTTCGCTCGCCGGTTGAAGCTTCGTTCACCTTATTGTTCGACGCTATGCATGTGCTGAAGGGCAAGCTGTGGGTGCGCGTGCACTCTGTTGCTGCTTCAAGTCGAAAAGTGGGAGAAGCAAATGCGGATATGGCAGGCTCTGGCGGCGAAGACCGGCCAGGGTCGGGGCATGCCCGCCGAGATCTATGTCTCGCTCGTTGACGCCCTGTACAAGGATTTCCGCTCGCTGTTCGTAGGCTCGATCGCGGCCGGCGGCACCGCGCTCATCACCGCCCTGAAAACGGGCGAGCCGACCCTCTACGCCGCGTCGGTCGCCATCACGTTCGTTGCCTGCCTGCGCGCGCTCGATGCCCGCGACTACGCACGGCGTCCTGCCGGCCCCATGACGTTCGACGAGGCCAAGGGCTGGGAAATCCGCTACGCCATGGGCGCCTCGGCCCACGTTGCGCTGCTCGGCATGTGGTGTTTGTTCGCCTTCTCCAGCACCAACGACGCCTTCGTGCACATCTTCAGCTTCTCGCTGACGATCGCCTATATGATCGGCATCTCCGGCCGGAATTTCGCTAGCAATTTCCTTGTCACCACGCAAATTGTCAGCGCCAGCATCCCGCTCACCCTCGCGCTGATGACCATGGGTGGCTATTACTACGCGATGATTGCGCTGGTAATCGTGCCGTTCTTCCTGACGCTAAAATTCATTTCCGACCGGCTGCGGCGCGTGCTGCTCGATGCCGTCATTGCCAGCCGCGAGGTGAGCATCATCGCTGGCCGCTTCGATACGGCGCTCAACAACATGCCCCACGGCCTGTGCATGTTCGATGCCGAAGGCCGCATGGTCGTTTCCAATCGGCGCCTTGCCGAGATGTTAAAGCTTGCAATAGACGCAGCGTCGGCGCGGCCGACAGTTGGCGAACTCGGTGCCGAGGCCTTGAAGTCGGGCTGTCTGAGCCCCTCCGAGGCCAACCGCATGCACACCGAGATCGAGCGGCGAATGCGGGGAGAGACGGAAGGCGAACTGATCCTCGACACGGCCGATGGCCGCATCATCGCCATCACCGTCAATCGCATGGCCGGTGGCGGTTCCGTCGTGCTTTTTGAGGACATCACAGAGCGTCGTCAGGCGGAGGCGAAGATCAACCAGCTTGTGCGCTACGATGGCGTCACTAGCCTGCCCAACCGAGCCTATTTCCGCGAGCAGATGGACGAGGCGCTGGCACAGTTGCGCCGCCGTGGTCCCTTCGCCATACACTTCATCGATCTCGACCAGTTCAAGCAGGTGAACGATACGCTGGGCCACCCGGTGGGCGACAAGCTGCTGCTGGAAGTGGCCGGGCGCCTTCGGTCGATCGTGCGCGAGACCGACGTCGTTTCCCGTTTCGGCGGCGACGAGTTCGTTATCCTGCAGTTCCCCCTCGGGCAGCAGAAGGAAGCCGGCGCCCTGGCAGAGCGCATCGTGCAGCAACTCGGGCAGCCCTTCGACATCAATGGCAACAAGGTCGTCATCGGAGGCAGCGTCGGCATTGCGCTTGCGCCCCGTGATGGCGCGGACGGCGACTTGCTGCTCAAAAACGCCGATATGGCGCTTTTCCGCGCCAAGACCGACGGCCGCGGGGCCTTCCGCTTTTTCGAGCAGGGTATGGACCAGAAGGCCCAGGCACGCCGCACCTTGCAGCTCGATCTGCGCGCGGCCCTCGCAAAAGACGAGTTCCAGGTCTACTACCAGCCGCTCGTCAACCTGCACACCGGTCGCATCTCAACGTGCGAGGCGCTGCTGCGCTGGCCGCATCCAGAGCGGGGCATGGTATCGCCGGCTGAGTTCATTCCCGTCGCCGAGGAGATGGGCCTGATTACCGAACTCGGCGACCGCGTCCTGATGAAGGCCTGCCACGAGTGCGCGACATGGCCTGAGGAAGTCCGCGTGGCCGTCAACGTGTCCGCGGTCCAGTTCCAGCGCGGTCAGCTCATCCAGACCGTGCGCAATGCGCTGCAGAGTTCAGGACTGGCGCCGGGCCGTCTCGAGATCGAGATCACTGAATCGATCTTCCTCAATGACAGTAATCTCACGCGGCAGTGGTTCGCTGAGCTGCAGGAGATGGGCGTGCGCATATCGCTCGACGACTTCGGCACCGGCTATTCGAGCCTCAGCTATTTCCACTCCTATCCGCTCAACAAGGTAAAAATCGACCGCTCATTCCTAAACGGCGTCGACACCAGCAAGCGGACCTTGAACCTGTTGCACGGCGTGGCGCGACTCAGCGCCGAGCTCGGCATGTCGGTCGTTATCGAAGGCGTCGAGACCGAGAGCCAGCTCGCCATCGTGCAGAGCGAGCCGTCGATCCACGAGGTCCAGGGCTGGCTGTTCGGAAAGGCCATGCCGTCTGCGGGTATCCGCGAAATGCTCGCGTCGCCGAAGGTGCATGTCGGCAAGGCTGCCTGACCGGCATCAGCGCGTGCATTGAAGCAGCGTCCACTCTGCCCTAAGCAGAAGGGAAAATCTTGCCCGGAGGACGCCCATGACCGACCGCTATGCCCGCTATACCGCACTCAAGTTCGCGCGCTCGCGCCCGCGCATCCTTGAAGTGATCCTGTCGAAGCCCGGCAAGCTCAACGCGCTCGACCGCGACGGCCATCGCGAGCTTGCCGAGGTGTGGCGCGACATCGATCGTGATCCGGACGTTTCGGTGGCGGTGCTGCGCGGCGAGGGCGGTGTGTTCTCTGCCGGTGGCGACCTCGCCATGATCGAGGAAATGGCCAGGGACTGGAAGGTGCGCACGCAGGTCTGGAAGGAAGCAGGCGACATCGTCTACAACGTGATCAATTGCTCCAAGCCGATCGTGGCCGCCATCGAAGGCGTGTGCGTGGGGGCGGGACTGGCGGCCGCCATGGTCTCCGACATCACGGTGGCTGGCAGGCGTACGCGCATCATCGACGGGCACACGCGGCTGGGCGTCGCCGCCGGCGATCACTCGGCTATCGTGTGGCCTTTGCTGTGCGGCATGGCCAAGGCGAAGTACTACCTCCTTCTCTGCGATACGCTGACGGGCGAGGAGGCCGAGCGCATCGGCCTCGTCTCCATGGTGGCGGACGACGGCAAGGTGCTCGATACCGCACTCAATGTGGCCGAGCGTCTGCGCGATGGCCCCCCGGCAGCCATTCGCTGGACGAAGATTGCACTCAATAATTGGCTGAAGCTCGCCGGCCCCACCTTCGATGCCTCCCTGGCAATGGAGTTCATGGGTTTCTCGGGGCCGGAGGTGCTGGAAGGCGTCGCCGCTTTGAAGGAGAAGCGCAAGCCGACGTTCGACCCCACTGATCCGTTCTGAGCCGTCCAGTCCGGTGAAGCTTACGCAATCTCGCGCTTTGCCTCGATCAGCTTCACTGCCACGAGCAGCGCGAGGTTGGTCGGCGTGGGGATGCCCAGCGCGCGCCCCTTGCGTACGACCGTGCCGTTGAGGAAGTCGATTTCCGTCTTCCGCCCGCGCGCGATGTCCTGGGCCGTCGACGACTTCTGCGCCGGCATGCTCTCCGCGAGTGCGAAGATGCGTGCTTCGAGATCCCCTGGAAGCTGCACGCCCTCGGCCGCCGCCACCGCGATGCACTCGTGGATGGCATTCGACACCACCTCGCGCGCTCCGGCCACCGCAAGCATCGGCGCATACGAGATGTCCGCGATGGCCGAGATGGCATTATAGGCGCAGTTGGTGACGAGCTTGCTCCACAGCGCGACCGCGATGTCCTCCGACACGGTCGTGGGTATCCCGGCATCGCGCAGGACTGTCGCGATATGATCGCTCTGAGGCCCCTTGCCTATGACGAGGTCGCCGCGGCCATGATGCAGGACGTGGCCGGGTCCCGCCATCTCCGTCCCGACATAGACCACGGCCGGGATCACCGGTTGCCCGATCACGGCCTGCAGCCGCTCCGCATTGTCGACGCCGTTCTGGAGCGTGAGCAGTGCCGTGTCTGGATGAAGGATTGGCCGCAACTCCAGTCCCACGGCCTCTGTATCGGCAGACTTGACGCACACCAGAACGAGATCAGCCGGCGGCAGGCCCGCGGCCTGGGCGGCGGCCTTCGCCGGGATGATGTGCTTCCGCCCCCGCGTCTCGAGGTTAAGCCCCGCGCGCGTGATGGCTTCCACGTGCGCCGGCCGGCCGACAAACGTCACGTCGTAGCCCGTCTGCGCCAACACACCACCAAAGTAACAGCCAACCGCGCCGGCTCCCATCACCACCACATGCATGAGCTTCAGCTGCCTTTCGTTGCGTTCGGAGCAAGAAGCAGAAGCATATACAGGAGGATTTTCAAGCGCCTTCGCCGTTCGGAACGGCGTGCTTTCCCCTCAAATTGCAGCGCAGGTGCGGGAAAGCTGTCTTGTCTTGGCAGGGTTGGAAACGTAACATTTCCCGATGCCGGATGGATCGAAGCCCCAACCAGCCCGCCGCATTCCGGCGCGCGAACTCCTCACCGAAGCGCAATTGCGGCGCCTGCGGGAGCGCTCGACGTGGCGAGGGCTCGCGCTGGTGGCGCACGCATGGATCGTCATTCTCGGCTCGATCACGCTCGTCGCCTGGTGGCCGAACCCGCTGACCTACGTGCTGGCAGTGATGCTGATCGGCTCGCGGCAGCTGGGTCTCGCGATCTTGATGCATGATGGAGCCCATGGCTGCCTGACCCGCGGTGATCGCCTCAATCTGTGGGTGAGCCAGTGGCTGTGCGCTTATCCGATCTTCGCCGAGACGCGT
>JBDHTJ010000009.1:0-53605 GCA_039808585.1 Hyphomicrobiaceae bacterium
CGCTATCACCCATCACCTCGATCCGGCGACGCTGATGGCGTTTGCGGCCGGCACGCTCGCGCCGGCGGTGGCAGCCGTGGCGGCCCAGCACATCGCGATGTGCGGGCACTGCCGCAGGGAACTGACGATCGCTGAGCGCCTGGGGCGCGGGCTGCTCGATGAATTGCAGGGCGCGGCCGGCGGCATTGGCGCTGGCGCTATTCTCGCTAAACCCAATGCCGCTCGGAAGGCGGAGATCGATCTTTTCTCCAACAGGCTGTCCGATCTCGACGGCGTACCTTGGCGCTGGATCGGGCCAGGCCTGTGGCATCACAGGCTCGCGGCGGGTGGCGCGGGCAGCCTGCATCTCTTGAAGGCGGCGCCGGGCGCGTGCGTGCCGGCGCACGATCATGCCGGCGATGAGCTGACGCTGGTGCTGCGCGGTGCACTTGTCGAGGGGCACGCGCGCTACGGCGTCGGCGATGTGGCCGATCATGACGCGACGGAGGAAAACCACGAGCCAGCGGCCGATGCGGCGCAGGGCTGCATCTGCATCATCGGGGCGGAGGGCAAGGTGCGCTTTCGCAGCCTGCTGGCGCGCATGGTGCAGCCCTATCACGGGCTGTAATCGCGCATCCGATATCAACCGCGAGGTGTCTTAGGGGCTTGCGCCTGGAGCAGGGCCAGTGCCTCGGGCGTGTCGATGTCCTGGAAGATGGCATCATCCGGCATCTCGACCTCGCGCACACGCGCGGCGAGATCGACAAGCAGGCGGCGTGCGCCCTGATCTCCCGAGAGCGACAAGAGCTGCGGGAAGAGGTCACGCGGCCACAGCACCGGATTGCCGCGCTGGCCCTGCCGCACGGGCACGACGATGGCGCCGGGCGCGAAGGCCCCGATGAGGGCCGCGATGTGCGTGCCGGCGATGCGGGGCATGTCGCCCAGCAGAATGATCGCGGCATCGATATCGGGTGAAAGCGCACCGATGCCGGCCTTGAGCGAGGTGCTGAGGCCAGCCGCGAAGTCTTGGTTGTGCACGAGGTGGACATCGAGGTCCTGCAGCGCCTGCGCCACCCTGTCTGCCTCGTTGCCGGTGACGACCACGACGGGCCGCGCGCTGCTTGCGAGCGCGGCATCCACGACGTGGCGAAGCATCGGGCGGCCCGCGATCTCGGCCAGCAGCTTGAAGTGTCCCATGCGGCTCGAACGGCCTGCGGCCAGCACGACGGCTGCGATGCGTGGGCTTGCTGCCGTCATGACACGCGCTCGGCCGGGTGGGGCGCGGCGAGGCCGGCAAAGCCGAAAAGGTCGACGGGATCGGCTTCGTGTGCCGGACGCAGGTCAGCGGCGCCCACGCCCAGGAGCCGGAAAAGCCTGCCGTCCGCCTCGCGTTCGAGCAGGGATTGCGCGCATTGGGCGAGCACGCTGGCCTTCTGCGTGGGGTGAGCGAGGCGACGATTGCGTGTCAGGATGCGGAAATCCGAGGTCTTGAGTTTGAGTACGACCGAAGAGGCGGCAAGGCCTTTGCGCTGCAACTGGGAGGCGACGCGATCGGAAAGCTTTTCGGCCGCCTCGGCGAGATGGGAGAGGCTTCCCGTATCACGGCTGAAGGTGGTCTCGGCCGAAATGCTTTTCGTCGGACGATCGGGGGTGACGCTGCGCGGGTCCTCGCCGCGCACGAAATCGGCGAGGCGGCGCCCGAACTTGCCGTAACGGGCCGCGAGCGCCTGCGGTGGCAGGGCCTGCAGATCCGCGATGGTGCGGAAGCCGGCTTCTTCCATGCGGCGCGCAGTGGCGGCCCCGACGCCGTGGATCTTGCGCACCGACAAGGGCGCGAGGAACGACACCGCCTCGCCCTGGCCGATGACGGAGAAGCCGGCGGGTTTCTGCAGTTCGGAAGCGAGCTTGGCCAGGAACTTGTTGGCGGAAAGGCCGATGGAGACCGTGATCCCGACTTCGCGCGCGACGCGGTTGGCGATCTCGGCCAATGCCTCCGCGGCACAGGCGCCACGCAGGCGCAGATCGTCGGAGAGATCGAGATAGGCCTCGTCCAGCGAGACGGGTTCGATGACCGGCGTCGCAGCGCGAAAGATGTCGCGGATGGCGGCGCTGACGGCCTTGTACTTCGCCATGTTCGGCGGAATGACCACCGCGTCGGGACAACGCTCCAGGGCCTGGAACATCGGCATGGCGGAACGCACGCCGAAGCGGCGGGCGACATAGCAGGCGGTGGTGACGACGCCGCGGCCGCCGGGATGGCCGACGATGACGGGAAGATGCGCAAGCTCCGGCGCGTCGCGCTTCTCGACCGAGGCATAGAACGCGTCGCAGTCGACGTGGGCGATGGAAAGGACGGTCAACTCCGGATGCATGCGCGTGCGCTCACTGCCGCAGGCGGGGCAGTTTGCGGCTGCAGCGTCCGGCGAGCAGGTTGCGCAGTCGCGGCAAACGAGCGGCACGGCGACGACCTCATGATCCCGATTCGTTCTCATGAGAATACGCGCCAGGGCGTGCCGGCGCCATCGCGCTCGCGGCGGCAGTGGAAAGCGTCGCAACAAGAGGTGGTGCGGACAAAAGAGTTCCCGAATGATGGACGCTTGCGTGGATGCCCGCCTTCGCGGGCATGACGGCCATTGGGTGAAATGACGCGCGTGCCACAAACTGTACCGTCATCGCCGCGTAGGCGGCGACCCACGCAAGTTCCGATGGACGCGACGTCGCTTGACCACAACGAAACCCTGCACCCGCACTAGGCAAGCGGCAAACACTCGACGCGGCGCGAGCCGCCGAATGGGGATCAATCCACCTAAGCGACCCGGCGTCGTGGAAATTCCCGTTTCTTAAGCGTTATGCGGTCCGCGGCATGCGCTCTGCGGGTGGTGCGATCTCGGTCACGAGGTCGCGCACCAGCGATTTATTGTGCAGCGGGGCAAGCTTGATCTCGCGCGGCTCGAGACGGGCAAGGCAGGCGTAGACGACCTCGCCGTCGACTTCCATCATGCACTCCTTGCAGGCATTGGCATTGAGGCAGGCATAGCGGAAGGCAAGCGAGGGATCCTTGTTGACGCGGATCCAGCGCAGAGCGTCGAGCACCGATTGGCCATGCTCGAACGGCACCTCGAAGGTCTCGGTGCGCGGGGCATCGCCCGCGCCGCCGCGGGAAATGGTGAGACGGGCGACGTCGCTCATTGTGCTGCCTCCTTGGCGCCGAGCATTGGGCCGCGCGAGATCTGCGGGCGGCCTTTGGCAAGGGTGACGAACTGATTGCACAACCATTCGTCCTGCATGGCGGGGAAGTCCTCGCGCTGGTGAGCGCCGCGGCTTTCCTTGCGCAACAGCGCCGCCTCGACGACGCTGCGGGCGACAAGCAGCATGTTGCGCAGATCGAACCAGTCGAGCCGCTCCGTGTCGTAGGCGCCGGCCATCCCCGGCGGCACGTGCGGCATGCGTGTCTCGAGCGCGGCGATACGCTGCAGGGCGCGCGTGAGGCCCTCAGCGGTTCGGAACGGGCCGGCGTTCTCCCACATCGCCGATTGCAGTTCGGCAACGAGGGCCGCGGTGTTCTGCTCATGTGAGCCGGTGGAGTTCACGAGTTCGATCACGGGCGCGGCGTCCGCAGCCTGGAAGCCTGAGGCGGACGCGCCTGCAGCCACGAGTTCGGCCGCAGTTCGACCGGCGCGCCGGCCGAAGACCAGCGCCTCGGTGATAGCGTTGCCCGAAAGGCGATTGGCGCCATTGGCGCCGCCGACGGCTTCACCAGAGGCGAGAAGACCCGGCACCCCGGTCTCCATGCGCGCGTTCACGGCAATGCCGCCCATGTGGTAGTGGGCGATCGGCGCGACCTCCACCGGCATCTTCGTCAGATCGATGCCGTTGGCGCTGATCTTGTCGATGACGGGACCGAAGGCAGCCTTCAGCTCGGCCTCGCTGAGATGCATGAAGCTCAGGTAGGCGCCGCCGTGCGGCGAGCCGCGGCCGGCCTCCACTTCCTTGGTGATGGCGTAGGTCGCGAGATCCCGCGTGATGACATAGCGCCCGCCCTCGCTCGTGCCGTAGCGGGACGTGAACTCCTCCATGCGCCCGTTGAGCAGCCTGCCACCCAGCTTGTAGCGGAAGGGATCCCACATGATCGGGTCGAGCCCGATCATGCGCGGGGCCAGGTGCCCGATGGGGAAGAACTGGACGAACTCCATATCGATGAGGCGGGCGCCGGCGCGCAGCCCCAGGGCATAGCCGTCGCCGTTCATGTTGGCGGAGGCGCTGTTGCGGCGATAGAGGCGGGTCAGGCCGCCGGTGGCGAGAATGGTGACGCCGGCTGCAATCGTCACCGGGCGGCCCGATGAGAGGTCGACGCCCGCTGCCCCGGTGACCGTGTCGCCCCTCTTGACGAGGTCGACAACCAGCAGGTCGCCGATGCGCCGCACGCCCTTCTGCTTGTGGAGCGCGGTGCGCAGGGTCTTCGATACGGCGGGCCCGGTGTTGAGGAAGTCGACGTAGACACAGCGGGGGCGGTCGTGGCCGGGTGCATGTGCGGATTTGATGGCGGCGCCGTTGCGCGCCCATCCGACACCCCACTTGTCCATCTCGAGGATGCAGGCCGGACCTTCCTCGCACAGCAGGCGTGACAGGCTTTCGTCGCACAGCCCGCGGCCAGCCGCGAGCGTATCGGCGAGGTGGAAGCTGGGGTCGTCCGGACCGTCCTGGCCAAGCGCCACAGCCACCGTCATCATGGCCATCACGGTGGCCCCGCCGCGCCCGATCAGGCTGCGGTCGGCGAGGAGGACCTTCGATCCGTTCCGCGCCGCCTCGATTGCGGCATACATGCCGGCGCCGCCCGCGCCGATGACGAGCACGTCGGTCTCGAGATGAAGAGGCTGCGCGGCACTTGCAGATGACATTCTGGCACCCATGCTTGTGAAGAGCCCTTCATAGAGCCCCCCTGGCCAACTGTGAATGCACCGGGGGCGCGCAGGAGATTTGCGATTGCGCTCCCCAGTGGATTGCGGCGATGGCTATGGGGCACGCCATTCGCTCTCTTCCGCGCAGGAACAGGCCGGGCCGGCCTCGCGTTCAAGCCTCAGGCGAGACAACCGAGCGTAGGCCCATGTCCGAAGATCCACTTGTTGCCGAGTTGCGCGCTGCATGCGCGAGCCTCGTCACGGCCGCCGCAGCCGCCGAGACGAAAGATTGGGCGATGGCCGAGCAAGGCACCCTCGACGCGCAGGAGCGTACAGCGCGCATCCTGCGTGAACTCGCCCTGAAGCTCGAGGAGCCGCCCCCACCGCAGGCTCAACGCGCCTCACGCGACGAAATCAACGGCTCCTGATGGGCCGCATTGCCCTCCCGTCAGTGTGTGGCGGCGGGGCTTTCGTGAAAGGCCGCAGACATGGTCTTCTTTGCCGCGCCCCGGGCAGATGCCAGTCCTTTCGGGAAGCCGCTGCGATCACTGTAGGAGCGTTGATTGCTGGGCCGCTTGCTCTGTCTTGTCACGGCCAGCGCCGCATAGACATCGAGCAGGGTTACGCCGGCCACAGCCATCATCGCGAGCTTGGCATTCGGACGCTGCGGGTTCCACCGGTTGAGCGCCTGGGAGAGCACGGCGAGATCCATCGCATCGCCTGCAACACGCATCCATAACCCCTGCTTGCGCTCCGTCGAAAGCGTGACGATGCCGCTGGCGATCTCGCGGGCGCCACAGGCGCGCATCATGGTCTCCGTACCGGGCATGCCGAGGCCATAGGTGAGCCGGCGCGTGGCAAAGAGCTGCGCGAGGCCCAGGCCGATGCTGAACCAGCCGAGCAGCCGGCCGGTGCGATCTGCCGCCGACAGCGAACTAGGGCCCGTGCTGAGAACTTTGGGGTCGCCCTGCTGGCGTGTGAGATTTGCGATAACGGGCATCGGCGATCTCCCTCAGGGCTTGAGAACAACCTTGACGCAGTTGTCCTGCTTGTTGCGGAACAGCTTGTACATCTCGGGCCCGTCCTCCAGGGACGCGGTGTGCGTGATCACGAACGACGGATCGATCATGCCGCTTTCGATGAGCTGCAGCAGCTCCTTCGTCCACCTGTTGACGTGCGTCTGGCCCATGCGGAAGGTGAGGCCCTTGTTCATGGCCTGGCCCATCGGGATCTTGTCGACAAGGCCCGCGTAGACGCCGGGGATGGAGATGGTGCCCGCGGGCCGGCAGACGTAGATCATCTCGCGCAGCACGTGCGGCCGGTCGCTTTCCTGCATCAGCATCTGCTTCGCCCGATCATAGAGCGTGTCGGGCTGCTGCACGGAAACGTGAGCCTCGAGGCCGGTGGCGTCGATGCACTTCTCAGGCCCCTTGCCGTCGGTGAGGTCGTTGAGTCTCTCGACCACGCTCTCCTCGTCGAAATTGATGGTGATGGCACCTGCCGCCTCCGCCATGCCCAGGCGCTCCGGCAGGCGATCGATCGCGATCACCTGCTTGGCGCCGAGAAGGAGGGCACTTCGGATCGTCATCTGTCCAACAGGCCCGCATCCCCACACCGCGACCGTATCCGTCGGCTCGATGTCGCATTGCACGGCTGCCTGCCAGCCCGTGGGCAGGATGTCGCCCAGGAACAGGACCTGCTCGTCGGACAGGCTGTCTGGAACCTTGACGTGGGTGGTGTCAGCGAAGGGAACACGCAGATACTCGGCCTGCCCGCCCGGATAGCCGCCCGTGAGATGCGTGTAGCCGAACAGCCCCGCCGTGGTATGGCCGAACACCTTATCGGCAAGCTGCTTGTTGCGGTTGGTCGTCTCGCAGACGGAGTAGTTGCCGCGCTTGCATTGCTCGCAGCTGCCGCAGAAGATCGTGAAGGGCACGACAATGCGGTCGCCCTTCTTGAGACGGCCGTTGACGCCTTTTCCCACCTCCACCACTTCGCCCATCATCTCGTGTCCGACGATGTCGCCCGGCAGCATGCCAGGCACGAAGTTGTGGAACAGGTGAAGGTCCGAGCCGCAGATGGCACAGCTCGTGACTTTCACGATGGCGTCGCGCTCGTGCTCGATCTCGGGATCAGAGACGGTGTCGCAGCGGATGTCTTCCTTGCCGTGCCAGACCAGTGCCTTCATCGGGATGCCCTTTGCGGAGTGCGCGAAGTGTCGGAGAGCAACGCGAGCCGTAAACGGGCATGAAGGATGTTTGTTGCATTCCGAGGCGCTTCAGGCGCGGCGGATGACGGGCGCGGGCAGGCCTTCGATCATGACGTTGAGGCAGGCCGGCTTGCCGCTGGCGATAGCGCGGGCGAGGGCTGGGGCAAGGTCGGCCTCGTCCGTCACGAGTTCGCCGTGGCCGCCCAGCGCCGACACCACCTGGTCGTAGCGCGTCGGCAGCAGCGTGCAGCCGTAGGCGCGACTGGCACCGTAGCTGCGCAGCTGGATCTGGTGCTCGGCGTTCCAGCGGGCGTCGTTCCCGATGATCGCCACGAACGGCAGATCGTGGCGGACGGCGGTGTCGAACTCGGCCATGTGGAAGCCGAAGGTGCCGTCACCCATGATGGCGATGACCGGCGACTTGCGCTCCTGCGTGCGCGCCGCGAGGGCAAACAGCAACGCGGCCCCGATCGAGCCTGCAACGCCATTGATGACGCGCCGATGGACCGGGAGCGCGGCCTGCGCCCACTGGCCGATCTCGCCGCCGTCGATGACCAGCACCGCATCGGGGTCGGCATCGAGCAGAGGCTTAACGGCGCGGCCGATTGCGAGCGGATGGATGGCACCCGGTTTCGAGACGGGCGCAGCCCAGGACTCCGGTCGCCAGGCAATGACCTCGGCGACGGTTCGTGCCCATCCGGCGTCGGCCATTGTTTGCGCTCCGACCTTGGCGGCGACAAGTGCCTCCAGAGCAAGATCGGGATCGGCGATGGCGGAAGCGACGAGGCGCGCGCCTTTCTCCCGTGCCACGCGATCGAGCATGGCCTGATCGGGGTCGATCACCACGAGCTCGGCCTTGGCGGAGACAATGGGAGGCTCGGCAAAGCGTAACGTGAAATCGTGCGGCTTGCCCACAAGGACGATCAGATCGGCATCCGCCAGCACTTGCGCGAACGCGCCGAGCGACGGGTCGTTGATGCCGCGCGGACTTTCCATGCCAATGACGGGAATGCCGAGGGCTGCCTGCGCGCGCGCGCATTGTTGTCTTCCCGTCGGCGTGCAAAGCGATGGACCACACAGAACGAGAGGTCGGCGCGCCATCGACACGGCCTTTAGCACTTTGGCCTTGTCGGTCGTGGCAAGATGGTTCGGGCGTCTTGCGAAGTCCGATGTCTGCGGCAGGTGCTGGACCGCATCCGCCACATTCGCCTCGAGAAGGTCCACTGGAAGACTGACATGTATGGGACCGGGGCGGCCGCTCAAAGCAAGCGACCATGCCCTGGCTATGTCATGCCCGAGACCTTCCGCGGTGCGTGCGGTCCAAGATGCCTTGCAGACGGGACCTGCAAGGTCGGCCTGGGGCATCTCCTGGAATGCACCACGGCCAAGTTCGCTCAGGGGCGCATGGCCCGAAAGAAGCAGCAAAGGCGCCTCCGCTGCGAGAGCGGTGGGGAGTGCGGCGACTGCGTTGCTATGTCCTTGTCCTCCCGTCACCAGCGCCACGCCGGGTGTTTGCGACAAGCGCGCTGAGCAGTCGGCCATGTGCACCGCAGCTGCCTCATGACGCGTGTGATAGAGCGTGAGGCCAGAGCCCAGCAGGGCATCGTAAACTGGCATGATGTGATTGCCGGAAAGCGAATAAAGGCAATCGACCCCAGCGCTTGTCAGGGCTTGGACCAGAATATCCGCGCCTGTCGTCCGTTGTGCCATTTGCTTTTCCTGCGCCTTTGGGATTTGCGCAAAACTGAAGGGGATTGGTGTGCGCGACTGATAGCACACAAATAGCGTCCGGCTGCTTTGGCGTTATGGCAAAGCTCTCGCAAAAAAAGGGAAAATAGCCGGCTCCGGACAGCAATCAGCACAGGGAATGTCTTGTCTCTGCGCGATGGGCTGGTATCGTTGTTTGCAGCAACTTTCCGAGAAACGCGTGGCAGGTCGTTGAACGACAGAAGCGTTCGCGATGCTGCTCGGTGATGGGCCAGGCAGCGCAATCAGCTTGAAGGGATAGCGAGACAGATGCTCAACGTCGCCCGCAAAGCCGCCCTTGAAGGATTGAATATCCTCGTGATCGAGGATCAGTGGCTCGAGGCTGCAAGCCTCGAGCAGGCTTGTCGCCAGGAAGGTGCCAACATCCTCGGTTCGGTGCCCACTGTGGCGCAGGCGCTGGGCGTAGTCAGCCAGAGCGACAACCTCGACGCGGTTATTCTCGACATCAACCTGCAGGGCGAGATGTCGTATCCGGTGGCGGACGTTCTGGCGCGCAAAGGTATCCCGTTCGTTTTCTCGACCGGCTATGGCGTGGAGCAGATACCGGCGCAGTACAAGTCCATCCCGTGCTGCGTAAAGCCTATCGATCCGGCCAAGGTGGCGGATATCCTGGCAAGGCATGCGCTCGACGTGAAGCCGCATCGTGGACCTGTCGTGGCAAGTGCCGTCCAATCCAATCTGCTGCTTGCCGGCCTCGAGCCGGAGCTTGCGCAGGTAATCGCGGATGCAGGGGAAGAATGCGAACTGCCCAGCGGCGCCTCACTGGAAGTGAAGGGCACGCGCGCAGGGTATTGCACGTTCCTGACCTCTGGCGTCGCTTCGATGCGCATCGCCGACAGCGCGCGGGAGAATGTCGAGGTGGCCATGATCGGCCGGGAGGGCATGGTTTGCGCCAGCGCTGTCCTTCATGACGCCAGCTCCGCGACCCATACGCTGATGAACGTGGAAGGGGCGGGGCTGCGCGTGCCGGTGCAGGCATTGTCGCAACTGGCGGCAGAGCACCGCGATATCGAATTGATGCTGCAAAGATCCGCGCTGCAACTCATGGACCAGATGGCCCGCACCGTGCTGGCCACGGGCCGCTACGCGATCGAGGAGCGGGTAGCCCGGTGGCTGGTGATGCTCTCGGATCGGCTTGGCGACAGCCACCTGCCGGTTACGCACGAGATGATCTCCTGGATGCTGGGTGTCCGCCGCCCGGGCGTGACGGCGGCCCTGCGCACGCTTGGAGACGCAGGCTGCGTGCGCACCGAACGTGGGGCCATCGTTTTGCTCGACAGGCCAAAGCTGGTGAAGGCGTCGGCGGGCTGTTACGACGAGCCGCCGATGCGCGCGATAGCTTAGTGCCGCGGCCCGGCCGGACTGAGGCTGTGCCATATTTCGCCACGAATGACGTGGTAAGGGCGCGAGGTTGATCGCTGGTGCAGTGCGTACAGCGGGGGGATGACGCCCTTGCCACTTCTTGTCCAGATCCTTTCGCGCCTTGCGCTGGCAGCCGCTTGCTGTTGGGGCGGTGCCTGCCTTGCCGGTGAGCCCGGACATATCAAGAGCGGCACTCCGGAGGCCGAGGCGGTTGCCTACTTGAGGTCGGTGCAACGGGAGTGGTCGGGTACTTCAGACCACGACTGTCACACCTATGAAGACAAGAATCTCGAGCGGTTGCAGGCGCCCTTCCTGGTGGCGGCGGCAGCTTTCCTCAAGGCGTTCATCGCCACCCACGGCCCCGTGACCATCACGTCCGCCCACCGCACCAGCGACGAGCAGGTCTGTGTCTGTTACGGCGAGAAAGGCCCTTGCGCGGGCAAGCCCATCACGATCCAGACGAGGTCCGGTCCGCAGGTAATCAAGCCCATTGGCCTGTCGCGCCACCAGCTTGGCATCGCCATGGACGTACGGCCGGGCACCGGCAGTGAAGCCGAATTCCAGTGCCTGCACGAGTTCGCGCGTGCCAACCCCCAGTTCGGCGTGTACTTCCCGCTGGGGCGCATGGATTACCCGCACATGGAGCTTCTGGGCTCGCGCGGGCCGGCGATTAGGCTGGCCTCGATCGGCCCGCCGCAGGCGCAGGGCAGCACCAAGATCACGCCCTGCCAGAAGATGCGGCTGATGCTGACCTATGAGCACCTGGATTGACGCGGGCCACCGGCCTCGTGTTCCTTGCAGATACGCACCTTGCAAGGAGGTATCGCATGCGCGCCCTGTGGATTTTCGTGCTCGCCCTGACGCTCGGGTCGGCCCTGCCTGCCGTCGCCCAGGACAAGGCGCCGGAGCCCATTGAGATCTTCGACGCGCATCTGCACTACAACTGGGAGCCCAAGCCTTACTTCCAGCTGGCCGAAGTGCTGGCGCTGTTCAAGAAGGAGCGCGTCACCGGCATCCTCGCCACCAGCAGGCCGAACGATGGCACGCATGCGCTGGTGGACGCCAAGGCGCCGGGACTTTGGGTGGTGCCGTTCATCAGGCCCTATCGCATCCGCGCCGATATCGGCACGTGGATGAAGGACCCGGTCATCTACGACCTCGTCGAGAGCGAGTTCAAGCGCGGCTACTATCGCGGCGTGGGCGAGTTCCACCTGTCGGGCAAGGCGGCGGCGACGGAGTGGGTGAAGAAGACGGTACAGTTCGCCGTCGCGCATGATCTCTACCTGCACGCCCATGCGGACGACGAGGCTGTCGAAATCCTTTACGGGCATGACCCGCGCGCGCGTATCATCTGGGCGCACACGGGCTTCGGCCTTGCGCCCGAGCGGGTGGAAGAGATGCTGAAGAAGTACCCCATGCTGTGGGGTGAGCTTTCCTACCGCGGCGGCATCACGGAGGGCGGCGGCAGGCTTTCAGCGCCGTGGCGGCGGCTGTTCGAGACCTATCCGGACCGCTTCCTGCTCGGGTCGGACACCTGGATCAACGAGCGCTGGGCGAGCTACAGTTCCATCATCGCGGATTATCGCGCCTGGCTGGTGCAACTGCCGCCCGATGTCGCCGCGAAGATCGCGCACGGCAACGCGCGCCGGCTCTTTGCGGGGCCCTGAGGCAATGGCCTGAGGGCAAAGCGGCGCGGCATGCGCGCGGCAGCTTTACCTTCCATAAACCAGGCCCGGCAGAATTTGCGCCGTATACGTGCAGATTAATATCGTCTTCCGCTTTGTCCCCTAGCCTCTGCGTGCTTGGGGGTGAAGGAAGATGGACTTGAGTGGCGTCATTGCCGTCTGGAAGGTTCCGGACCGCAGCCGCATCGGCAGCGATCAGGTCAATGCCATTACAACCGGCACGCCTGCCGTGCTGATCGGCAGCATCTTCAACGCCACCTTGATGCTGGCGAGCTTCTGGGACGGTATCGGCAGGGGGACGCTCCTCGCCTGGTACGGCATGTCGCTGGCCTTGTTCGTTTATGTCGGCACGGTGTGGTGGCGGCGGCGAGGTCACCGGCAACGCAGTGCAAGCGCACGCAAGATTAAGCGTGCCATGCTGCTTTCCGGTTTGCTGGGTCTTCCGTGGGGCGTCTTTTCACTGCTGGCGCTGGGATCGGCGCCGCACCTCGAAGAGCTTGTCCTCGTCGCGGCCGCAGCAGGCATGGCTGCGAGCGGCAGCATCTATCTGGCACCCGTGTATCCCGCGGCAATCGCCTATGCCGGCGCGGTGCTGTTGCCGACCGTGTTGAAATGCCTGATCGTGGGCGAGACGGGGTATCTCTATCTCGGCGGCTTCACGGCCAGCTATGCGGCGTTTCTCTGGGCCGTCATCGCCACGAATGCCCGCGTCTCCATCGAGCGCTCGGACGCCAATGCGCTTCTGAGCGAGCGGAGCTCCACCCTGCAGGCCATCATCGACAACTTTCCTGGTGGCATCGGCTTCCTTGACAAGAGCCTCCGGCTCGTCGTCTGCAACGACCGCGCCAGGGACATGCTGGATCTGCCGAAAGATCTGTTCCGCAATGGGCCGCCATTGATCGACGACCTCATCCGCTATAATGGCGAGCGCGGGGAGTTCGGGCCGGATCCTGCGCAGGTCGTCGAGCAGAAGATCGCCATGATGCACACGCGCGCGCCCTATCACTTCGAGCGGGAGAGGCCGGACGGCACGGTGCTCGACGTGCGTGGCATTCCCGTCGACAACGGCGGCTTCATTACGACGTACATGGATATCACCGAGCGCACCCGCTCGGAGCGGCGCATTGCGTTCCTCGCCCGCCACGATTCGTTGACGGGCCTGCCCAACCGCCTCGTCTTCCGCGACAGTCTCGCCAAGACGCTGGAAGGGCGTCGCAAGGGTGACAGTGAAGTGGCGCTGCTGGTGCTCGACCTCGACCGCTTCAAGGAAGTGAACGACACGCTCGGCCATCCGATGGGCGACAAGCTGCTCGTGGAGGTTGCCGCGCGCCTGCGCGGGTGCATCCGCGACAGGGACCTGCTGACACGCCTGGGCGGCGACGAGTTCGCCGTGATCCTCACGGCCGACAACGCGGCAAAGCACGCGGAAGCGGTGGCGCGGCGCATCCTCGACGTGATGGGGGCTCCATTCGATCTCGGCGAGCATCACGTCACGGCCGGTGTGAGCATCGGCATCAGTATCGCGCCCGCCGATGCCGAAACGCCCGATGACCTCATCAAGAACGCGGATATCGCGCTTTATCGTGCGAAGGCCGAGGGCCGCGAGTGCTACCGCTTCTTCGAGCCGGAGATGGATCTCCACATCCGGCGTCGCCGTGAGCTCGAGCAGGGTCTGCGCAGGGCCCTGCAGCGCGGTGAGTTCGAGGTGCACTACCAGCCCATCTACAATCTCGAACTCGAACGCATATTCACGTTCGAGGCGCTGCTGCGCTGGCGGACATCGAGCGGTGAACTGGTGGCGCCTTCAGAGTTCATTCCGCTGGCGGAAGAGACGGGCTTGATCATCCCAATCGGCGAGTGGGTGCTCTTG
Source organism: Hyphomicrobiaceae bacterium (assembly GCA_039808585.1). GTDB lineage: Bacteria > Pseudomonadota > Alphaproteobacteria > Rhizobiales > Hyphomicrobiaceae > AWTP1-13. Next base: position 13,771 of record JBDHTJ010000009.1, read on the forward strand.
GAAGCGTGCAGGCAGGCGAAGGCCTGGCCTGAAGGCACGCGGGTGGCGGTGAACCTGTCGCTCCTGCAATTCCGCAGCCCCAATCTCATCGACATGATCGTGGGTGCGCTGCAGGTCTCGGGCCTCGAGCCGCATCGGTTGGAGCTGGAGATCACCGAGTCCGCCATGATGTCGGATGCGGATGGCGCGGAGGTGCTGCTCGGCAAGCTGCGGGCGATCGGGGTGCGGATATCGATCGACGACTTCGGGATCGGCTATTCCTCGTTCAGCAATCTGCGGCGCATGCAGTTCGACAAGCTCAAGATCGACCAGAGTTTCGTGCGGGATCTCGACAGCGAGAACGTGACGGCGCTGGCCCTGATCCGGTCGATGGTCTACTTGGCGTCGATGCTGGGCATGTCGATCACCGCCGAAGGTGTGGAGACGGAAGAGCAGCTTGCGATCCTGCAGGCAGAAGGCTGCACCGAGATCCAGGGCTATCACATCGGCCGGCCGGCACCTGCGGCGGCGCATGCCCACATCTTCGCCGCGGACAAACTGCAGCCCGCCGCCTGACAGGTGTGGCCCGTGGCGCGCCCTAGCCACATTCTAATACTGTCGCGCAACGTCCGGCGGACTGGTCCCTAGTTCGCTGCGCTTACCGAAGCGGCTGCGCGTCTCCGTGCTTTGGTTGGTGATCCCTCCAAGCGACCCTCGCTGCGTTCGGGGGACAGCTTGCGTGATTCCGGCCGTTCGTCCCAAGTTCGTCCGTCGAGCGTCCGGCCGGTCTTCTTCTTGTTACTGCCACCCCACTGTTTGAAGTGAAATGCTACGCCTGCAGCAACACACTGATCACGTATTGAACGTACCCACTCCTTGGGCATTGGCCGCGCGCCCGGGCCGCTTTCGCCCCCCACAATTGCCCAGTGGATGCCGCGGAGGTCCAAGTGGTCAAGCGGCCCCAGGAGCGGCTCCAGGCTCAGGAATTTGGTCTGCGCCCTCGTGCGACGGAGATGGTCGACGCGAGACGCGTAGTCGGCGCTTTCGACAGACACGCCCATCCAGACATTGCTTGGCCAAGAAATCTTCTTTGACAGCGCCTCTAATCGTTCAGCGCGCTTCGTGAGTAGCTGATATGTGTGCTGAGGCGTTTCTCGCATAACCTCGAACACCCTCTGAATAAAGGCTAATGGCACGGATTCATGGAAAAGATCAGACATTGAGTTTACGAATATTAGCCGGCCCTTCTTCCACTTGCGTGGGGTATCAAGTGAGGACGGATCGATCTTTACCACGCCATTCCATTTCGCCCGGCCACCAGTTGTGCGCGTGGTGCCGACATACTTGTCAAGCCCGATCACTGCCAGGCGAGCGGCCATGCGCATGGCGTAGCAGTTCGTGCAGCCCGGGGAGAGTATCGTGCATCCTGCGACGGGGTTCCACGTTGCTTCAGTCCATTCGATCTTCGAGTTGTTTGCCATCTTCAGCCTTTAAGCAGGTGATTGGCGATCCTGGACGCAGCTCCATTAGCCTTGGGCGAAGGGTTCGAACACGCAAACATCAGAGTGAATAGCACACGACCGCCGTTCTTCAGCTGCATTCGGTTCTTGGCTACGAAGGGAAAAGCGTTACGCAGGCGCGCTTGGAAGTCGTCTTCCAGCAGTGTCACGTCTACAACCTTCTCGACGCGCTCCGTTCTTCCGAAAAGGTCATCCTCCTGCTTTCGGCTATACCAGCGCTCGCGCCAGCCGGTGTCACCCATGAAGCGATCCAGGCGATCACTCCAGGACTTTGGCATTTCCCCACTTCTCGTGACTATACGATTCAGTGCCATAGTAGGAACGAGATACCAGAAGTCGATGATCGGGCACTTGGCTACCGCCTCGATCGTCTCCCAGTCGACCTGCATGCCAAATGGATCTGCAAACACTACGGCGCGGTTCTTCTTCACGTTGAGATTTCGGATAATCTTCGGTAGCTTTTCGTTGACGTCACCTTCCTGGAATTGCATTCGGTCGGCGAGTTCAGGTCGCAAGTTTTTCAGCCGCTGTTCCAACTGTTTGAGCGACTTCTTGGACCTGTCGATGAAGTGGTAGCGGTGGAAGGGGCGCTTGAGTTCGACAGCGCGCTGGGCAGAGCCGCGCATGAATTCGCGCGCCTCCGACATGAACATTAGGCCTTCGGATTCCTTGGGCTTCTGCGACCCGTCACCGCAAAATGCATCGATGTAGACTAGTTCAAAGTCCTGGTTCTTGAGTACGTTTTGATACGCCTCCAAGTAGCTCGACACGCAATCAAGCTTCTTCTCCGACCATTCCCCTCCAAATTCGCTCATCTGACGCGCCTTCAAAAATTCATACAACTACACTACGTTCTCAATACGTTCCGCCCTATATAATGACCTTCGGGCAACCAGTAAAGATGCCATCAAGGCGAGCGAAATGGGCTCCTGTCCCACGCCTTAATCGCACCAACCGGAAGACAGGTAGCTATCTGGCGGTTGGGAGACTTGCCGTCGCTTGCTGTGCTCGGCTGGGAAGGCATTGCGGGAGAGCGTTGGGGTTCGGTAACCGATGCGCTGTGGCCCGGTCCCATTTCCGACACGTCTCCCATAAGGCTAGCGATATCGTTTATATCAGCTGCGCCAGTTGCGCTTTAGGTTTTCGGCCTGTTCCCAGAACAGGTGTTGAGGCCCCAGGCTGCGAATGTCTGGTGCGCCGATCTGGGCCATGGTGCGGTCGATCTCGTCGCGGAAGATGTCGAGCGCCCGCGTGGCGCCGGCAACGCCTGCCGCGGCGGCGCCATAGAGCGTGGCGCGGCCGACGAACACGTACTTCGCGCCGAGGCACAGCGCCGCCACGACGTCCGATCCGCGGCGGATGCCGCTGTCGTACATCACCGTCATCTTGTCGCCGACCGCGGCCACGATCGCAGGCAGCACCTCGATCGGCCCTGGCGACTTGTCCAGCTGGCGGCCGCCGTGGTTGGAGACCATGATGCCGTCAACGCCGAGGGCCGCGCAGCGCGTGGCGTCATCCGGGTGCATGATACCCTTGATGACGAGCTTGCCGTTCCACATGCGGCGGTACTTCTCGATGTCGGCCCAGGTCACGGGCGACGGCGTCTGTTTGGCCACGAAATCCGCCACCTGGTCGGGGCTGGAGCCCGGCGGGGCGTACTTCGCCCAGTTGGAGAACAGCGGCATGCCGGTGCGCAGGAACTCAGCGAGCCAGCCTGGATGCAGGCAGGCTTCGAGCCGCGTCTTCATGCTCATCTTCAAGGGGCGCGTGAAACCGTTGCGCATGTTGCGTTCGCGCTTGGAGCCGATCGGGACGTCGACAGTGATCACCAGCGTCGAGAGACCGGCATCGGCTGTGCGCTTGATCATGTCCTCGGAGATGGACCGGTCCTTGGCGCAGTAGAGCTGGTACCAGCCATGATCGGGCGCGATACGCCCGAGATCCTCGATGAGGCCGGTGCCGGCACCCGACATGATGAAGGGCACGTTGGCGTCGCGAGCGGCCCGCGCCAGCATCAGGTCGGCGCCCGGCCTGAACAGTGCGGCAAGGCCCGTGGGCGCAATGCCAACGGGGCCGGCGTAGGTACGGCCGAACAGCTCGGTACGCTGGTCGCGCGTGGAGACTTCGATGCCGTAGCGCGGAACGAGGCGAACGTCGCGCAGCGTCTTTTCGTTGCGCACGATGCCATCCTCGTCCTCCAGGCCGCCCTCGATGAAATCGAAGGCGATCTTGGGCAGCCTGCGCTTGGCGAGCTTGCGCAGATCCTCGACATTGATCGCAGCATCGAGCACGTTCGGCACGCTTCATCCCCTCCCGCTAGAAACGGCCATTCGGCCAGCCTTTCATTGCGCGCCAGTATGGTCGCAAGACTGGAGCCTCACAAGCGGGGCCCGCTGCGCCTCTGCCGCAAACGTGATGACACTTATGCCCGCGTGCGGCTTCTCAAGCCGGATCGGCGTTGTTAGGAAAGTCTCAAGTGAAACGCAGGCAAGGCAAGATGCGAAAATCGATCGGCGCACTTCTGGCAGCAGTGGCAGTCGTGGTGGCCATGCCGTCTCTGGCGCGCGCGGCCGAACTGGTGATGTTCGACGATCCGGGCTGCGTATGGTGCCGCAAGTGGCTGAAGGAGGTTGGTCCGGGCTACCCCCACACCGACGAGGGGCGGAAGGCGCCGTTGCGGCGCGTCTACATCCGGGAGCAGTCCTCCTCGGGTGTGGCCTTGAAGACTGCGATCACTGCGACGCCGACGTTCGTCGTCGCCGACGACGCGGGCAACGAGGTGGGGCGCATCACTGGTTATCCGGGCGCTGACTTCTTCTATCCCGCGCTCGGCGACATCCTGGGCAAGCTTCCTGATGGCAAGCGCAAGCCGGAGCGCCTGCGCGAGACGCGGGCCGATATTCGATAAGCCAATAGGCAAAGGTCAGTGTGGGGGAGGGCAGTATGGCGACGTTCTTGGTGTGCCACGGTGCGTGGTCGTCCGCATGGGCGTGGAAAAAGGTGCGGCCGCTGGTCCGCGCCAAGGGGCACGAGATCTTCACGCCGACCTACACGGGGCTTGGCGAGCGGGCGCACCAAACGGGCCCTGGTGTCGATCTCGAGATGCACATCGCCGATGTGCTGGGCGTGCTGATGATGGAGGATCTCACCGACGTCGTTCTCGTGGGCCACAGCTATGGCGGCATGGTAGCGACGGGTGTGGCCGACCGCGCCCGCGCGCGCATTGCCCAGGTCATCTATGTGGATGCGCACGTGCCGGCCGACGGCCAGAGCCTTGCCGACATCACGCCCGGCCGTCCGCTCAACGGGCCTGCGCCTTTCATTCCTGGCGGCGCGCCGCAGGATTGGTTGATGGCGCCGAATGCGAGCCCGGCCGATACATCGCCGGCAGACCTTGCCTGGATCGCACCCCGCCGCAAGCCGCAGCCGCGCGCCACCTTCACCCAGAAGCTGGTGCTGCCGAACGGGCCGTTGACGCTGCCGCGCACCTACATCCACTGCACCAGGAAGGATGGGCCGGACGTGTTTGCGCAATATCGGCGCTTCAAGGATGATCCCCAGTGGCGCTTCATCGAGATGGATGCCAGCCACAGCCCCAACATCACCGCGCCCGAAGCCCTGACGGAGATCCTGTTGCGGCTGGCAGCGTAGGGCGCGCGCAGGTCCTTACGCCTTCTTCTCCACCGCAAAGTCGAGCGGCAGGGCCGTGGTGTACTTGATCTGCTCCATCGCGAAGGCGGAGGAAACCTTGGAGATGTCGATGCGGGCGATCAGCTTCTTGTAGAAGGCATCATAGGCGTCGATATCGCGGACGACGACGCGCAGCAGATAATCGACCTCGCCGGACATGCGGTAGAACTCGGCCACCTCGGGGAAGTCGACGACGGCGGCATGAAAGCGCTCGAGCCATTCGTGGGTGTGCTGATCGGTCTTGATCGAGACGAACACCGTCACCCCGGCATTGACCTTCTTCGGGTCCAGCACGGCCACGCGCTGGCGGATGACACCCAGTTCCTCCAGCTTCTGGATGCGCCGCCAGCAGGGCGTCGTGGACAGGCCCACCTCCTTGCCGATTTCAGCGACAGCGCGCGTGCAGTCCTGCTGCAGGATGCGGAGGATTTTGACGTCCATTTCGTCAAGCATGAAGGGCGGCCCCGAGAGGGTGGTGGGGAATATTTTCCTACTCGACCTTCATCTGGAAGCCAAGCATAGTAGAAAAATCCAGCGTAAGCTCTGGCTGCGCATGAATTTGGCGAGAAAGGCGTATTTCGTGAAACCGATCATTCGTATCAACGGGCACTTTGCGGTGACAGGCGCCCTCGAGGCCGGGGATTTCGCCGAGATCGCTCGCCTAGGCTTCAAGGCGATCATTTCCAACCTGCCGGATGGGGAAATCCCGCATCTGCCGCAGAGCGCTGAGGCAGCGCGGCTCGCGGCTGCCGCCGGCCTTGCCTATCACCACGTGCCAGTGACGAAGTTCAGCCTTTTCAGCCCCGCTGTCGTGGGGGCGATAGAGGACGCTGCGGGCGCCATGGACGGCCCGGTGCTGGCGCATTGCGCGTCGGGTATGCGCTCTGCCGTCGCCTGGGGCGCGGCGGCGGCGCGCTATCAACCCGCGGAAAATGTCGTGCGCGCACTTGCCAAGGCCGGCTTCAACGCCGCCCCGCTGCAGCAGGAGTTCGCGGCCCAGCGCAAGCCCGAAGCGGGCCCGGTGCCTGCGGCTTTGCAGGCGGAGGGCTGAGCGCGAGCAGCGCGCGCACCTCTGCGCGCAGCGCCGGCAACAGCTCTGCCTCGAACCACGCGTTCTTCTTAAGCCAGGCGTTGTTGCGCCAGGACGGGTGCGGCATGGGTAGATAGCGTGGCCCCTCCTTGGCGGCGAGTATGCTGCGCCAGTTGCGCACCATCTCCGTCATGCCGGCCCTTGCGTCCTCGGCGCGATGCCAGCGCTGGGCGTAGCTTCCGACGAGCAGGATCAGTTCCAGCTGCGGCATCGCGGCGAAAAGACTGGCGTGCCAGGTGCTCGCGCATTCCTTGCGCGGCGGCAGGTCACCGCCGCTGGCATCGTGGCCGGGGAAACAGAAGCCCATGGGCACGATGGCGACGCGGGCCACGTCGTAGAATTCCTCGCGCGTTACGCCAAGCCAGGCGCGCAGCCTGTCGCCGGAGGGATCGGTGAAAGGCATGCCAGAGGTGTGCACGCGCACGCCCGGCGCTTGACTTGCAATGCACAGCCTTGCCGTGCGGCTGGGACGAAGCACGGGGTTGGGCTCGTGGGGGAGGGGCTTTGCGCGAGGCGCATCGCGGCAGATGCGGCAGGCGCGGATGCGCGCCACGATGACGTCGAGCGGATCAGCCTTTGCCTGCCGGCCCATCAGACGACAACCGCGAGGCCATCCTCCGCAAGGATGACGCGGCGGTCCTCGATGCTTTCGCTCTTTGCCAGCATGCCGGTCGCCATGTGCGTGAGCATCACCTTGCGGGCGCCGATCTGGTCGAGTGCGGCGCGGATCTGCTCCCAGCTCATGTGGTAGCGTGGCGCTCCAGCGTACTGATAGCACTCCATGATGTAGAGATCCGCCCCGCGCCCGGCGGTGACAATGGCCTCCACCCACTCGCTGTCGCCGGTGAAGGCGATCACCTTGCCGTCGACGTCGAAGCGAAGGGCATAGGGAGGTGCACCGGAAGCGTGCTGCACCTCGTAGGGCGTGACGCGAACGCCTTCTACCTCGAGCGGCGTCTCCTGCCGCAGCTCCACGAACTGCATGGGATAGTTGCGGGCGACGCCGGTGGACCCTGGAAACAGCACCTCGGCGGCGGCCATGAAGCGCGCCTCGATACCAGCCGGCCCAACGATCGTCAGGGCGGTCTTGCGCTTGGTGACGTGCTGGGCGTGCAGCATCCACCACACGAGGCCCGAGAAATGATCGCCATGCAGATGCGAGACGAAGACGGTCGGAATGGTATTGGGATCGATGCCCAGCCGGTTCAGCCCGATGAGCGTGCTGGCGCCGCAGTCGATGAGGAAGCGGCTGCTCTTCCCCTCGACGAGGTAGGAGGTTTGCAGCCGGCCTCCCGATCCGAACGCGTCGCCGCAACCGATGACGGTGAGTTTCATCGCGCTGGTCTCAGCCCCTGCCTCAGGCCTTGCTGCTGGGACGCGCCTGCGCGTCCTCGTACCAGCGTGCGAGGTTCTTGAGGGTGTCGGGGCGCTGGATGCGCGCCGCACGCATGAAATCGACGGCGACGAGCAGCGTGATGTCGGCCACCGAATAGGTGTCGCCGGCGATGAAGCGGCTGTCGGCGAGGGCCGCGTCAAACCTTGCGAGCGCCTCGAGCGCCTTGGGCTTGTTGGCCTCGCCCCAGGCGGCGACCTGCGGCACTTCGAGTTTTGCCATAGCGGGATGCAAGTGGCGGAAAGCTTGCGCGACGTGCATCAGCAAGCCGAGCTCGGCGCGACGGTTCCACATCTCGACCAGCGCCTGCTCCTTCGCGGTCTGGCCGAACAAGCAGGGCTCGGGCTGCAGCGCTTCGAAGTAGCGGCAGATCGCCATCGTCTCCGAGATGGCAGTGCCGTCGTCGAGGACAAGCACGGGCACGCGCTGGAAGCTGTTCAGCGCCGTGAACTCCGCACTCTTGAGGCTGCTGATGTCGTAGTCCTCGTACGTCATGGAGATGCCCTTCTCCGCCAGGAAGATGCGAACCCTGCGGGGATTGGGAGCCGTGCGCGTTTCCAGGATCTTCATATCGTTGCCCAACATTTAAGCGGCCATGGGAGGTCCAGTCGTAAAGCAGCTGGTAGCCCTGTGCAACGACAGTCGGCCGCTCCATGTCGTTGGCGTGATGCTGCAACCGCCATCGAAACGGTCGCTTAAGGCTTTGTGAGTACAGGTTGAACTGGCTCACCGTCTGTGCAGGCGGTCCGGCGAGCACGCGCTTGGGGTAAGTGGCGGAATGAGTAACGAGATGTCCACAGACGGCGCGACGACGGCCGGCAGAATGCGCGGACCCAAAGCCGGCGGCCGGTCGCAGGCGGATTTCCGCGAGGTCCGCGAGCGGCTGGCGCAGGGCACGCTGATCAAGCCGGAATTCGAATTCGAGTTGCTGTCGATGCTGGCGCGGGCCGAGCTGTCGCTGGGCTTCGTGCTGCCGGCGCTGGCAGTCCTGTTCGCTGGCGTCCTCCTGTTCTGGGTGCCCCCCGTGCAGGCCATGCTGTGGCTCGCGGGTGTGGCGCTTGCCAAGGGCGCGAGTGTCTTCGCCGCCCGGACATTCCTGGCGACACCGCGGACCGGCATGCGTGCCGGCACGTGGCGCCAGAGGCTGCTCATGCTCGAGGCGGCCAATGGGTTGGCCTGGGCGGCTCTCCCGCTCGTGGTTGCGCTCAATCCGGCGCCCGCGGCCCAGCTGTTCCTTGCAGTAGCGTTGGTCACCGTGATGGCGACGCGCATGACTGTGGCGGCACCTGCACTCAAAGTTTTCCTCGCGGGTACGCTGCCGTTCACGCTGGCGGCAGCCGGCGTCCTGCTGCTTCAGGCGAGCGCAGAGATGGCGGCGCTGGCCGCCCTGTTGCTGGTGCTGCAGGTTGCGTTCCTGGTGCTCGCCAGGCGCCTCAACGATACGGCGCTCGCCATGGTCGAATTCAAGGCCGAGAAGGACGCGCTCATTGCCGAGGTGGAAGCCGAGAAGGGCATCTGCAACGAGGCGCGGCGGAATGCAGAAGCGGCGAGCATGGCAAAATCGCGCTTCCTCGCCACAATGAGCCATGAGCTGCGCACGCCCCTCAACGCCATCCTCGGCTTCTCCGAGGTGATGATGTGCGAGGTGCTGGGGCCGATGCACAACGCCAGATACAAGGAATATGCAGGCAGCATCAACGACAGCGGAAAGCATTTGCTGCAGCTGATCAACGAGATCCTGGACCTGTCGCGCATCGAGGCCGGCCGGTACGAGCTGCACGAGGAGGCGGTGCGTCTGACCGACATCGTGGAGGATTGCCTGCGCCTGCTGCACCTGCGCGCAGAGAGCAAGGGGCTGGAGGTGGTGCTCGAGTTCCCGAAAGGGCTGGACCTGATCTGGGCCGACGAGCGGGCGCTGCGCCAGATCTGCCTGAACCTGATCTCGAACGCGCTGAAATTCACCCCGCGCGGGGGGCAGATCACGCTCCACGTCTACGGCGAGGATGATGGCGGCCAGACCTTCAGCGTTCGCGACAATGGTCCCGGCATCCCCAAGGATGAGATCCCGCGGGTGATGGAGGCCTTCGGCCAGGGCTCGCTTGCCCACCATACGGCAGAGGGGGGGACAGGGCTTGGGCTTCCGATCGTCAATAATCTCGTCGCCCTGCATGGCGGCCGTTTCGAGCTGCGTTCCGAGCTGCGGAAAGGCACCGAAGCCATTGTTCGTTTGCCACAAAGCCGGGTTCTGGTGGCTGTGCCGCCGTTGCAACCCTTGGGCAAGGAGCGCCATCGGCAGGCCCCTGTCAGGTCCCGGGGGGCCATCACGGCGACAGCGGCCGCCGCGGGATAGTGCAAGCACAGGCTCTGCCGTATGCAATTGTCAGAGCGGGCTGGGCTTCCTACATTGCTACCGTCGGCAACGTCGTCGTTGCCGGACCTTAAGTCGCGGTGACCTGTTCGGCCATGGAAACGCCCTGCATCAATGTTTGCGTGATCGACCAGACGACTCGTCTGTGCGCCGGGTGCGGCCGCACCATCGACGAGATCGCAGGCTGGCGCGTCCTGCCCGATAGCGAGCGGCGGCGCATCATGGCTGAGTTGCCGCAGAGGCGCCGGGCGCAACAGGCCGTGGCGGAGGATTGAGACGTGTCGGCTTGGATCGCGCTTGGATTGCTGGTGGTGGCGGCGCTTACCCTGCTGTTGCGGGCGGACGCCGGTTCTATCGCCGGTGTCGATCCTTCCGACTTCGCCATCCTGGCTGCAGGGCTGGCGCTCGTGATTTTCATCGCCTCGTCGATCACCACCAGTTATCGAGGCCGCGCCACGCAGGCTGTGCGCGATTTCCTCACCTGGGTCATGATCGCGTTCGTGCTGGTGGCCGGCTACAGCTATCGGGAAGAGCTGTTGTCCTTCGGCCATCGCATCACGGGCGAGCTGCTGCCGCCGGGGGCGAGCCTGCGCAGCGACAGTCAGGTGGACGGCGAGCGCTCCGTGCGCATTCGCAAGCGTCCCGATGGACACTTCATGGCCAAGACCACAGTCAACGGCGTGACGCTCGGCATGCTGGTCGACACCGGGGCCTCGACCGTAGTTTTGAAGCCCGCTGACGCGCAGAAGCTCGGCGTGGACATCGAGAACCTGCGCTACAGCGTGCCGGTGCAGACCGCCAACGGCACCACCTATGCTGCGCACATCCGCATCCGCACCCTCGCCGTCGGCTCCATCTCGCTCAACGAGGTGGAAGCGCTGGTGGCCAAGCCCGGCGCCCTGAAAGACAACCTGCTCGGTATGACTTTCTTAAGCCGCTTGCGCTCATATGAATTCTCCGGCGAGTACCTGACGCTGAGGATTTGAACTCGGCGACGGCTTTTCCTGCCGGCATGCGCGCAGGGGCAATCTCATGCTGTCATCGGGTTCGCGACAAGCCATGTCCATGGCGGGTGGCTGGCTCGTGAGCGGTGCGATCGTCGCCGCCTCGATCGTCTATGCGGGTGAGATCAAGGATGTCGCCAAGAACCTGCTTGGCCTCCGCGTGAACTCGGCCGTGCAGCCTGTGCAACCTGCGAGCCGGCGACACAATGGTGTCGTGGTGGAAATCAAGGCCGGGGCCCAGGGCCACTATTTCGCGTCCGCCGAAGTCAACGGTCGCCCCGTGGATGTCATGGTCGACACCGGTGCCTCCATGGTGGCACTGACCCACGAGGATGCGAGGAAGGCCGGCGTTTTCGTGCGGTCCGCCGACTTTACCCAGAGCGTCCAGACGGCCAATGGCGTCGCGCGCTTCGCGCCGGTTACGCTCGAGAAGGTGAGTATCGGCAACATCACCGTGCGCAATGTGACGGCGGCGGTGGCGGAGCCCGGGCGCCTGCGCACGACGCTGCTGGGCATGTCGTTCCTGTCGCGGCTCGAGCGGGTGGACATGCGGCCGGGGTTGATGGTGCTGTCCGAATGAGCCGGACGCGCACCCCAGTGCATGCTAACCAAGGCCCTGTCATAGGATTGACGTTAACGCCCCGTTTTGTCACCACACGAGCGTTGGCGCGGGCGGGATTGCATATGATCGACACTTCGCAGCTGTTGGATGCGTGGGCTCTTTCAGGGCCCCCGGGGAACCCCACCGCGCTCGTTCGGCTTTCAACGCACCGTTAGGTTCTGCTTCACCTTCTCCCCTTCCTTTCCTTCAACTCACCAAGGCTCTCGCATGCTGCCCAAGCCGCGCACCGACCTGAAACCGAACACGGCCGACTTCGAGCGCCTGCCGCTGGTCAAGCCCACTGGCTTCCGCGAATACGACGCGCGCTGGCTCTTCCCGCAGGAAATCAACTTGATGGGCCTCAACGCCATCGGCATGGGGATAGCGACGCTTGCCGCGCGCATGGGACGCAAGAAGCGCTTCGTCGTGGGGCATGATTTCCGTTCCTACTCTGCAAGCGTGAAGCAGGCGCTGATCACCGGCCTGCTCGCAGGCGGGGCGGAGGTGCACGACATCGGCCTCGCCATGTCGCCGATGGCCTACTTTGCGCAGTTCGAACTCGACGTGGAAGGCGTGGCGATGGTCACGGCCTCCCACAACGACAATGGCTGGACGGGCATCAAGATGGGCTTCAACCGGCCCCTCACCTTCGGTCCAGATGAGATGACCGCGCTGAAGGAAATCGTATTGTCGGGCAAGTTCGAGGCGCCTGGCGGCGGCCGTTACGTGTTCGTGTCCGACCTTGCCGAGCGCTACATCGCGGCATTGACCAATCGGGCAAAGCTCAAGCGCAAGCTCAAGGTGGTGGCGGCCTGTGGTAACGGCACGGCCGGCGCCTTCGCGCCGAAGATCCTGGAGGCGCTGGGCTGCGAGGTGGTGCCGCTCGATTGCGAACTCGACTACACCTTCCCGCGCTACAATCCGAACCCCGAGGACATGGAGATGCTGCACGCGATGAGCGAGGCAGTTCTCAAGCACAAGGCGGATATCGGTTTCGGCTTCGACGGCGACGGCGACCGATGCGGCGTGGTGGACAATGCCGGCCACGAGATCTTCGCCGACAAGGCCGGCGTGATGCTGGCGCGGGACCTGTCGAGGCAGCATGCCAACGCGGTATTCGTCGCCGACGTGAAGAGCACGGGGCTGTTCGTGACGGATCCGGTGCTGAAGGCCAACGGCGCGCGCACGCTCTACTGGAAGACCGGCCACTCCTACATGAAGCGCTACACGCACGAGCAGAAGGCGCTCGTGGGCTTCGAGAAGTCCGGACACTTCTTCTTCCAGCCGCCGCTCGGCAGGGGCTATGACGACGGCCTGGTGTCGGCCATTGCCTTCCTCGACATGCTCGACCGCAATCCGGGCAAGAGCCTCGAGGACCTGAAGAACGACCTGCCCAAGACGTGGCAGTCGCCCACCATGTCGCCGCATTGCGGAGACGAGGTGAAGTATGGCGTGGTGGACCGCATTACCCAGCAGTTCAAGGATGCGGCGGCCAAGGGCGAGACGGTCGCGGGCCAGAAGATCAAGGATCTCGTAACCGTCAACGGCGTACGCGTGATGCTGGAGGACGGCACCTGGGGCCTCGTGCGCGCATCGTCGAACAAGCCTGAGCTCGTCATCGTGGTCGAAAGCCCGGTGTCGGAAGCCAACATGCGCGCGATCTTCGCCGACATCGATGGTCGCCTCGCCAAGTGCCCCGAGGTGGGCGAGTACAACCAGAAGATCTAGTCAGGCGGCGCGTAAGCTCGCACAGGCGGCGACAGAGCGCGACCGAGGCTGTAAACTTCGCGTCGGAATTGCAAGTGTTCCGGCACCGGCGGTGGCGGGACCGCGCCATGCGGAGTTTCCATGCCAAGCAAAGACGGTCGCATCGACATCCACGACTTCGTGTCGCCGGACAGGCGCACATTTATAAAGTCACTGGGTGCGGCTGCGACGAGCGTGTTCCTGGGTGATGCAGCGCTTGCTACAGGCGCGCTGGCTGCAGCCAAGTTGTCGAGCGATCCATTCGCGCTGGGTGTGGCTTCGGGCGATCCGGCTGTGGACGGCTTCGTGATCTGGACCCGCCTGGCGCCTGAGCCGCTGAAAGCGGGAGGCGGCATGCCATCGGCTGCGGTGCATGTGACGTGGGAAATCGCTTTTGACGATCATATGCGCAGCATCGTGCGCTCTGGGTCCATGCTCGCCCGACCGGAGCGTGCCCACGCCGTGCATGTAGAAGTGGCGGGGCTGAAGGCGGGCAGCGAATACTTCTATCGCTTCACCGCGGCTGGCATTCGTTCCCCGGTGGGGCGGGGCAAGACCTTGCCGCAGCCGGGGAGCGTGGACCCGGTTCGCTTCGTGTCGGCCGGCTGCCAGCGCTACGAGGACGGTTACTTCACGGCTTGGCGGCGGATCGCCGAAGATCGCCCCGATTTCGTCGCGCACTACGGCGACTACATCTACGAATACAAGGCCCCGACGCCCGGGGAGGATCGTCGATTTCCCCTTGTGCGGTCTATGCCCGGCATGCCCGGCACCTGCATAACGCTCGAGGATTTTCGCAACCGCTACGCCATCTACAAGCTCGATCCCGACCTGCAGGCGGCGCACGCGGCGGCGCCGTTCCTGCCGAGTTTCGACGACCATGAAGTGGAGAACAACTGGGCCGGGTATCACAGCGCCAATCCGAAGACGACGCGCGAGGCCTTACGCTTGCGGCGGGTCGCCGCGTTCCAGGCCTGGTACGAGCACATGCCGCTGAGGGCGGCGCAGTTGCCGCGCGGGCCCGACATCCTCGCGCATCGCCGCATTCAAGTGGGCGCGCTGATGCAGATCAGCGTTCTCGATACGCGACAGTATCGCTCGGCGCAGCCTTGCGGTGGCGATTGGAAAGTCTGTCCGGAGGCAAAGGCTGCCGACCGCACCATGCTCGGAAAGGCGCAGGAGGATTGGCTGCGTGCGGGCTTCGGGGCTCGCCAGAAGAGCACGTGGACGGTGCTGGCGCAGCAGGTGCCGGTGGGCCGCTTCGATCGCAATCCGGATCCGGCAGTGACCGAGGTCAACATGGACAAGTGGGACGGTGCAGAGGCCGCGCGCACGCGTCTCTTCGATGCGGCGGCTGCGGCGCGCGTGCGCAATCTCGTCGTGCTGTCAGGGGACGTGCATCAGAACAGGGCGAACGAGCTGCGGCGCAATTTCGACGAACCTGCTTCGCCCGCGATCGGTGTGGAATTCGTGGCGACGTCCATCGCGTCGAATGGCGACGGCGTGGACCAGCCCAAGAACGCCAGCGACATTCGCGGCGCCAATCCGCACCTGAAGTATTTCAACACGCAGCGCGGCTTTGTGCGGCACACTGTGAGTGCCAAGACGTGGGCGGCGGACTACGTCACGCTCGACAAGGTATCGGAACAAGGCGCATCGGCTACGACCCGCGCCAAGCTGGTGGTCGAGAACGGGAAATCCCAACTCGCGCGTGCATGAGCCGGGTGGGCGTTCGAAGCGCTTACCGCGCTTCGGCGAGGAACGACAGCTGGTCTTCGTGGGCGTGGCCGTCCTGGTCGGTGAGGCCGGTTGGGTAGTCGCCGGTAAAGCAGTGGTCGGTGAACTGCGGGTTGCGCGGGTCGCGCTCCTGGCCGATGGAGGCGCGGTAGATGCCGTTGACGGAGAGGAAGGCGAGGCTGGTGGCGCCGATGAACTCGCGCATCTGCTCAACCGTCATGTTTGCAGCGAGTAGTTCGCGCGCACTTGGCGTGTCGATGCCGTAGAAGTCGGGATGCGTGATAGGCGGGCTGGAGACACGGAAATGCACTTCACGCGCGCCGGCCTCGAACATCATCTGCACGAGCTTCTTTGAGGTAGTGCCGCGCACGATGCTGTCGTCGAGGAGCACGACGCGCTTGCCACGCAGGGCGCTCGCGTTGGCCGAGTGCTTCAGTTTCACGCCCAGCTGCCGGATGCGCTGCTCGGGCTCGATGAAGGTGCGGCCGACATAATGATTGCGGATGATGCCGAGTTCGAACGGCAGCCCGCTCTCCTGGCTGAAGCCGATGGCGGCGGGCACGCCGGAATCCGGGATGGGGACCACGACGTCGGCTGCGGCCGGCGCTTCGCGCGCCAGTTCCTTACCCATGGCCTTGCGGATGTCGTAGACGTTGCGGCCGCCGACGATGGAATCCGGCCGCGAGAAATAGATGTATTCGAAGATGCAGGGCCGCGCTGGACGGATCGGGAAGGGCCGATGGCTCTCGATGCCCTCCGCAGTGATGGTGACGATCTCGCCGTTGTCGATCTCGCGGACGAACTCGGCGCCGACGATGTCGAGGGCGCAGGTCTCGGAGGTGAGCACGTAGGCGCTGCCGACGCGGCCGAGCACGAGCGGCCTGATGCCGATGGGGTCACGCGCGCCGATCAGCATGCCGTTGGTGAGGCAGGCGAGCGCATACGCGCCCTGGATCTGCCGCAGCGCCTCGATCAGCCTCTCCACCACCCGGCGGCGTTGCGAACGCGCCATGAGATGCAGGATGACCTCGGTGTCCGAGGTCGACTGGTAGATGGCGCCCGATTGCACCAGCGCCTTGCGCAGGGTCAGTGCGTTGGTGAGGTTGCCGTTGTGGGCAACGGCGAAGCCGCCAGTGTCGAGGTCGGCGAACAGCGGCTGCACGTTGCGCAGGATGGTGCCGCCCGTCGTGGAGTAGCGAACGTGGCCGAGGGCGCTGTGTCCCTCCAGGCGCTCGATCACCTGCTTGTTGTTGAAGTTGTCTCCGACGTGCCCCATGTGGCGCTCGGAATGAAAGCGCTCGCCGTCGTAGGTGGTGATGCCGGCCGCTTCCTGGCCGCGGTGCTGAAGGGCGTGCAGGCCCAGCGCTGTCAGCGCCGCCGCATCAGGGTGGCCGAAGATGCCGAACACGCCACATTCCTCGCGCAGCCGGTCGCCATAAAGGCTATCGGCGACTGCCGCCTCTGGCATGGCCCCGAGCGGCAGGATGGTCTCGGATTGCCCAGCGTCAGCACGGTGGCGGTGGTTTCGCATGGTGGTCTCTCGAGAAACGTCGGCGGTGGCGTCGGGACAGATGAAGTGCTGAGTCCCGGAGTTCGTAAACCCCGTCACGGAGCCTTCATATAGGCCAAGTACCGGGGGCGATCCACGCCCCGCGTCTTTGTGTCTGTACGATTCCTCCCCATTCCGCCGAGAAGTGTGCCGGCTTGGCGTCAGCTTTGCTGCTGTGGCTGGGCAGTGCCGGGAGCGTAGCGGGTGAGGATGGAATAGAGCGTGCCGCTGCTCTGACTGATGATGGGCAGCGAATGGGAATTCTCAACCCAGAACGGTAGCTCGCCAGGCTTGCAACCTTGGGAAAGAGCGCGGGTGGTGCTGTCCTTGCACATGAAGGAAACCACGAACATGTAGGGGATCAGCACGAGCACGAAACCGCGCACGGCGCCGAAAGCGAGCCCCAGAATGCGGTCGATGATGCCGATGCGGCTGTCGAGAACCGTATCGGCAACCCGTGCCGTGAGCAGGTGAACGGCGATCAGGATGACCAGGAAGATGACGCCGCCGATGGCCACCTGGGCTATGGCAATGTGCATCGATTGTACGGGGTTGGCGAACTGCCGGGCCGCCTCTTCCGCAAGCCCCTTGTGATACTTGACGAAGTAGAGAACGGCGGCACCGGCCACCGCCCAGGACAGGATCGACAGCACCTCGCGCGTCAGGCCGCGGTACATAGCGACGAGGCCGGACAGCAGCACCACCACGATCAGGGCCGCATCGAGATAGGTGATACCTGCGATCATTGCTTCATCCTTCCACGTTCCCCAGTGGATCGCCGGGGGCGCGCATTAGAGGCCAAGGGCGTCCTGCAAACCTTTTATATGATCCACCCGTGACAGTTCGAGCTTCAGGCTTCCCGTTTCGAGATCCCCTGCCGCCGGGAAAATGGCCCGCTTGAAACCCAGCTTCTGCGCTTCCTTCAGGCGGCTTGGCATGTGACCCGCAGGACGCACGGCACCCGACAGCGAAACCTCTCCGAAGTAGACCCTGTCAGGCGTGAGCGCAACGTTGCTGATGGAAGACATCAGCGCGGCCGCGGCAGCAAGATCCGCTGCGGGCTCGGTGATCTTGAGGCCGCCGGCGACGTTCAGATAGACATCGTGCTGCGCAAAGCTGATGCCGCAGCGGGCGTCGATCACGGCAAGAAGCATGGCGAGCCGGCTCGTGTCCCAGCCCACCACCGCCCGCCGTGGCGTGCCGAGACCCGACGGAACGACGAGCGCCTGGATCTCCACGAGAATGGGGCGCGTGCCTTCCATGCCAGCGAACACGGCCGAACCCGGCGCATTCGAATTGCGGTCGCCGAGGAACAACTCCGACGGATTGAGCACCTCGCGCAGGCCTTCGCCCGCCATCTCGAACACGCCGATTTCGTCAGTGGCCCCGAAGCGGTTCTTGGCCGCGCGCAGGATGCGGAAGGGGTGGCCACGGTCGCCCTCGAAATAGAGCACAGTGTCGACCATGTGCTCGACGACCTTGGGGCCTGCGATGTTGCCGTCCTTCGTCACGTGCCCGACGAGAAGCAGGGCGCTGCCTTCGGCCTTGGCGTAGCGCACCAGCGACTGCGTGGCGGCGCGGACCTGGCTGACGGTGCCAGGAGCCGCTTCCAGTGCATCTGCCCACAGCGTCTGCACGCTATCGATGACGATGAGATCGGCATGCTTGCCGTCCGCCAGGGTGGCGAGGATGTTGGAGAGGTTCGTCTCCGCTGCAAGCGCCATCGGCACGGAGCTTAGCCCCAGGCGCTCAGCGCGCAGGCGCACCTGGGCAGCGGCCTCCTCGCCAGTGAAGTAGACAGCGCGCTTGCCGGCGCGGGCGAAGGCAGCCGCCACCTGCAACAGCAGGGTGGATTTGCCGATACCCGGCTCGCCGCCGATCAGGATCGCCGATCCCGGCACGATGCCGCCGCCGGTCACGCGATCGAGTTCGGAAAGCCCCGTGATGTGGCGCGAGATGGCCTCGCTCTCGCGCCGGTCGAGCGTCTCGAGCGGGATGACGCGCCCCTTGCTCGCCCGGGTCAGGCCTGATCCTGGAGGCGGGGTGTTATCGGCTTCTTCGATAATGGAGTTCCACTCGCCGCAAGCGGCGCATTTGCCGGCCCAGCGCGCGGAGACGGCGCCGCAGGCCTGGCACACGAACTGGCTGCGTTGTGCCTTTGCCACCTCAGCGGTCTCCCTCGTCGTAGACGCGATGCACGCGCTGGCCGAGACGGGTGAGAAGCTCGTAGCCGATGGTGCCGGCCTTGTCGGTGAGGTCATCGACCGTGATGCGCGGCCCCATCACTTCAACCCAGGCGCCGCGGCGGGTGAGCGCTGGCGGCACGTCCGTCACGTCGACGGTTATGAAATCCATGGAAACGCGGCCGACGATGGGAACGGGATAGTCGCCGATGAAGCCCACCGGGCCCGGCTCGCCGGTGGAGACGCTGAGGGCGCGGAGGAAGCCATCGGCATAGCCGACGCCGATGGTGGCGATGCGGGAGGGACGCTGGACGCGATAGGTGGCGCCGTAGCCGATGCTGGCGCCGATGCCGACTTCGCGCACCTGCATGATGCGCGCGGCACACGTCACCACGCTCTGCATCGGGTTCGGTCGGTTCTCGTGGGCGCGCCCGCCATAGAGCGCGATGCCGGGGCGAACCAGATCGAAGTGATAGGGGTGCCCCAGGAACGTGGCACCGGAGTTGGCGAGGCTGGCCGGAGCCGGTGGCAGCTTGGCGCGCAGGAAATCGAAGCGCTGCCGCTGCATCTCGTTCATGGCATTGCCTGGCTCGTCGGCGCAGGCGAGATGACTGACCACGAGGCTGACCTCGAAATTGTCGAGCAGCCCCGCTTCTGCCGCAAGTTGCTCGATCTCCGCTTCCGGCAGGCCCATGCGGTTCATGCCGGTGTCGATATGGATCGCGGCCGGCAGCTTGCGGCCGCGCGAACGGCTGTAGGCGGCCCAGTCGCGGATCTCGGCAAGCGAGGACAGCACGGGCTTGAGGTCGAAGCCGGTGTAGTTGGTCTCGGCGCCGGGAAGCAGGCCATCGAGCACATAGATGGTGGCGCCCGGCTGCACCATGCGTGCCCGCCGGCCTTCATCGATGGTGGCGACGAAGAAGGTCTTGCAGCCTTCGCTGGTGAGGGCGCGGGCGATCTGTTCGAGGCCCAGGCCATAGGCATCGGCCTTGATGACGCCGGCGCACTCGGCCCGTCCCGAGACCTGGTTGAGCTTCGTCCAATTGGCGCGCAGCGCCTGCAGGTCGACGCTCAGAACCGCGCGGGCGGAGAGCGGAATGTTGGTCCCCCGGCCCGTGCTCCAGCCTTTGCCTGCAGCTACGCCCGTCACTCCAGCCGCTCCGGCATATATTGTTCCTTGGCGAGGTCGCCGAAGCGCGTGAAGGCGCTCTCGAACTGGAGTTGGACGGTGCCAACGGGGCCGTGGCGTTGCTTGCCGATGATCACCTCGGCCTTGCCGCTCACCAACTGCATCTTGGCCATCCAGTCCTGGAACTCAGCCGTGCCCTCGGAGGGCTTCAGGCGCTCAACATAATACTCTTCGCGGAAAACGAACATGACGACGTCTGCGTCCTGCTCGATAGAGCCCGATTCACGCAAGTCTGAGAGCTGCGGGCGCTTGTCCTCTCGGTTCTCCACCTGGCGGGACAGCTGCGACAAGGCAATGATCGGCGTGTTGAGTTCCTTGGCCAGGGCCTTCAGGCCGGTGGTGATCTGGCTCACCTCCTGCACGCGGTTCTGCGCCGAGGAGCCGCCGTTGCCGGTCAGCAACTGCAGGTAGTCGACGACGATCAGGCCGAGGCCCTGCTGGCGCTTCAGGCGGCGGGCGCGCGCCGAAAGCTGCGCGATGGAAATTCCGCCCGTCTGGTCGATGAACAGCGGCACCTCGCTCATTTCCTGACTCACCTCGACGAGGCGGCGGAACTCGGCGTCGGTGATCATGCCGCGGCGGATCTTCTCCGAGGCGATCTCGGCCTGCTCGGAAAGGATACGGGTGGCCAACTGCTCGGCGGACATTTCGAGCGAGAAGAAGCCTACCACGGCGCCATCGTGCTTGACGTCGTCGGCCTTGAGATCGCTTTTTTCACGCCAGGAGCGCAGGCGTGCCTTGGCGACGTTGAAGGCGAGGTTGGTGGCGAGTGCCGTCTTGCCCATGGAGGGGCGGCCGGCGAGGATGATCAGGTCGGACGACTGCAGGCCACCCATCTTCTGGTCGAGATCGCGCAGGCCCGTGGCAATGCCGGACAGGCCGCCGTCGCGCTGGTAGGCGAGGTTGGCCATCTCCACGGCGGTGGTGAGGGCCGCCTGGAACGAGAGGAAGCCCTGGCCGTACTTGCCGGTCTCCGCCAGCGAGAACAGGCGCGACTCCGCCTCTTCGATCTGCTCGCGGGGTGGGAAATCGACCGGCGCGTCATAGGCGGCGTTGGCCATGTCCTCGCCGATAAGGATCAACTGCCGGCGGATGGCGAGGTCGTAGACGGTGCGGCCATAGTCGCGGGCGTTGATGATGGTCGCGGCATTGGCGGCGAGCTTGCCGAGATACTGGGGGACTGTCAGGTTGGCATCGATGGGCTCGGCGTTCTCGAAGAACGTGCGCATGGTGATGGGCGTGGCTTGCTTGCCGGAGCCGATCAGCTTCGCCGCCGTCTCGTAGATCTGCTGATGTAGCGGATCGTAGAAGTGGCTGGCCTCGAGGAACTGGGAGACGCGGTCGTGTGCCTCGTTGTTGACGAGGATCGCCCCCAACAGGGCCTGCTCGGCCTCGAGGTTGTGGGGAGCCTGTCGGAAAGGCATTGCCTCTGGCTCGGCCGAATGGCGCGGGGCAAGGGCGGTCGAGGAGGTGGCGTGGGTCTGTGTCATGGCCGAGGGCTTAGCAGATTCCGGAACCCCTCCGGGGCCGGCGGTGAACCTCTCAACCGGTCAACCCCGCTATTCACAGAGGCGGCGCCTGCGCCAACTTTCCGCTTGGCCGCGCGAATCGCGCTGCACCCTGGACGGGCGCATGCCGCGCGGGCCAGGGTGGACTGCGCCAGAGGCTTCGAAGAGGAGGGTAACGATGAACGTCAGGCTGATCGCCGAGCGGGACAAGCCCGAGTGGCTCGCGCTGTTTCACGGATACATCGCCTTCTACAAGGCGCACGTGCCGGCAGACGTGGTGGAGCTGACCTGGACGCGTCTGATGGACGCGTCGCAGGTCGACATGCTCGGGCTGATTGCGGTGGACGCTGACGATCGCCCGCTGGGCCTTGCCCATGTGGTGTTCCACCGCTCCACCTGGTCGCCCACCTGGTACTGCTATCTGGAAGACCTGTTCGTCGATCCTGCGCGTCGCGGCGCCGGGATCGGCCGCGCGCTCATCGAGGCCGTATACAGAGAAGCTGATGCACGCGGCGCCACGCGGACCTACTGGGCAACGCAGGAGGGCAACGCCGCTGCGCGCGCCCTCTATGATCAGGTGGCAACGAAGAGCGAGTTCGTGCAGTATCGCCGCTGATTTGGATTGTCCCTGCCTGTCATTGAAGAGAGATCGATCACATGAAGACACGTGCTGCCGTTGCGGTTGAGAAGGCCAAGCCCCTCGAGATCATGGAGGTGGACCTGGAAGGGCCGCGGGCGGGCGAAGTGCTGGTCGAGATCAAGGCGACGGGCATCTGCCACACGGACGAGTTCACGCTTTCGGGCGCTGACCCCGAGGGCCTGTTCCCGGCGATCCTGGGCCACGAAGGCGCAGGGATCGTGGTCGACGTGGGGGCTGGCGTCACGAGCGTGAAGAAGGGTGATCACGTCATCCCTCTCTACACGCCCGAATGCCGGTCCTGCCCGTCGTGCCTCTCGCGCAAGACCAACCTGTGCACGGCCATCCGTGCGACGCAGGGCCAGGGCGTGATGCCCGACGGCACCTCCCGCTTCTCGCTCGATGGCAAGAAGCTGCATCACTACATGGGCACGTCGACGTTCTCGCAGTTCACGGTGCTGCCCGAGATCGCCGTGGCGAAGGTGCGCGAGGACGCCCCCTTCGACAAGATCTGCTACATCGGCTGCGGTGTGACGACGGGCATCGGCGCCGTCATCAACACGGCCAAGGTGCAGGCAGGGGCCAAGGCCATCGTATTCGGCCTTGGCGGCATCGGCTTGAACGTGCTTCAGGGCCTGAAGCTAGTCGGTGCCGACATGATCATCGGCGTCGACATCAACCCCGAGCGCAAGGCCTGGGGCGAGCGCTTCGGCATGACGCACTTCGTCAACCCCAAGGAGGTGGGCGGCGACCTGGTGCCATACCTCGTGAACATGACGAAGTCGGGGGCCGACCAGATCGGCGGCGCCGACTACACCTTCGATTGCACCGGAAACGTGAACGTGATGCGCCAGGCGCTGGAGGCGTGCCACCGCGGCTGGGGCGAAAGCATCATCATCGGCGTGGCGGGCGCTGGGCAGGAGATCTCGACGCGGCCGTTCCAGCTCGTGACCGGGCGGGTGTGGAAGGGCACGGCCTTCGGCGGCGCCCGGGGCCGGACCGACGTGCCCAAGATTGTCGACTGGTACATGGAAGGCAAGATCCAGATCGACCCGATGATCACCCACACCATGCCGCTTTCCGACATCAACAAGGGCTTCGACCTGATGCACGAGGGCAAGTCGATCCGCTCGGTGGTGGTCTTCTGATACTCAGCCTGCGAGGTGACGCGTACCGATGGGACGCCTGTTGAAGTGGACCTGGCGCGTGGCGGTGACCTGCGTGGTCATCGCCCTTTTCGTTGCCTGGGGGCTATACTTCACGCTGCGCAACACGGTGCCGGCGGCTTCGGGGGCGCTTTCGGTTACAGGGCTGAACGGTCCCGTCCGCATCGTGCGCGACAGGGAGGGCGTGCCGCACGTCTTCGGCGGCTCGCTCGACGACATTCACTTTGCGCTGGGTTTTGCGCATGCGCAGGACCGCCTCTGGCAGATGGAGCTGCAGCGCCGCGCGGCGGCGGGCCGGCTTTCGGAGCTGTTCGGAACCCGCACACTCGGCAGCGACATCTTCATGCACACGCTCGACTTCAAGGGTTACGCCGAGCGGGCGCTGGCGCATCTGCCGGCTCTGGCGCGGCGCCAGCTCGAGGCCTATGCCGAGGGCGTCAACGCCTTCATGAAGCGGCCGACAGGCACCTTCGAGCCGCGCTTTCCCATCGAGTTCCTGCTGCTGCAGCACGAGCCTGAGCCGTGGTCGGCCGTCGACTGCGTGCTGATCGTGAAGTTGATGGCGCTGAACCTGTCGACCAACGTCGGGCTCGAGACGCTGCGCCTGGCGCTTGCCGCGCAGGGGCTGACACCCGCGGAAATCGGCGATCTGCTGCCGCAAGACCCGGCGCTGTCGCCGCCACCCTTGCCGGATCTCGCGAGCCTTTATCCCATCCGCAAGGCAGGGCCGCAGAAGCAGGCGAGCATGCCGATCATCGATCCGATCATCGGGGAGGGGGCGTCCAACAACTGGGTAGTGGCTGGCGCCAAGACCAAATCCGGCAAGCCGTTGCTCGCCAACGACCCGCATCTGCGCCTTTCTGCACCTGCGATCTGGTATCTCGCCCACGTGGCGTTGGAGCGCCCCGACGGCACCCGCCTCAACGCCGTGGGCGCGAGCCTGCCGGGCGTGCCGCATATCGTGATCGGCCGTACCGATACGCTCGCATGGGGGTTCACCAACACGGGTCCGGACGTGCAGGACCTGTTCGTCGAGAAGGTCAATCCCGACAATCCCAAGGAATACATGACGCCGGAGGGATGGCGGCCGTTCGGAAGCCAGACCGTGACGTTCAAGGTGAAAGGCGCGGCCGACTACAGTTTCGAGCGGCGTACCACCCGGCATGGTCCGGTGATGCCGGATACCTTCCGCAATATCGGCGGCTACCTTGCGCCTGGATATGTCGCGAGCCTCGCTTGGACGGCGCTCAGCGATGACGACACCACCATCGCCGCCGGGCTTCTCTCCGATACGGCCCGCACGATCGATGATTTCTTCGCCCAGATGCGCACCTACGTGGTGCCGATGCAGAGCATGGTGGTGGCGGATTCAAAGGGTGAGATCGGCCTCATCGCACCAGGCCGCGTGCCGATCCGCGACCCAAACAACCAAGTGGCGGGACGTGCCCCTGTGCCGGGCTGGGACGCCACCTACGACTGGAAAGGCTTCATTCCCTTCGACGAGCTGCCACACGTGCGCAATCCTGCGGCCGGCGCCATCGGGACCGCCAATGCGCGCATCGTGCCGCCGGACTTCCCTCACACTCTGACATGGGACTGGGAGGCGCCTTACCGCCAGCAGCGCGTCGATGAGCTTGTCGTATCGAAGGGCGGGCACGACATGGAGAGCATGAAGGCGGCGCAGGCCGATGTGCTGTCGCCTGCCACGCGCCGCCTGCAGACGCTGATGATCGCAGCGGCGCAAGCGGGAGCGGGCGTCGACAACGCGGTGCTCGATCTGCTGACCGCCTGGGATGGCCGCCAGACGGTGCGAGGTGCCGAGCCGCTCATCTTCGCGGCCTGGGTGCGTGAGGCGACACGGGCGATCTACGCAGATGACTTGGGGCCCATCTTCGATCGCTTCCAGGATGGCAGGCCCGGCGTGCTCATCAGGTTGCTCGAGGGCCGCGCCACCGGGCGAGAGTGGTGCGATGACCGGCGCACGTCCGAGCGGGAAAGCTGCCCGCAAGTACTCGCCAATGCGCTCAATACGGCTCTGAAAGGGCTAGAGGCGCGCTACGGCGCGGATCGCGCAAAATGGAACTGGGGCGCGGCGCATGTGGCCTACTCCGAGCACCGGCCATTCGGGCTCGTGCCGGGCCTGGCACCGTTCTTCAACATCGAGGTGCCGAGCCCCGGCGGTGACGAGACGCTCAACCGTGGCAAGGTCGAATACTCCGAGGCTAGGCCGTTTGCCAACCTGCATGCGTCGAGCTTCCGGGGCATCTACGACTTCGCCGATCTCGAGCGCTCGCTCTACATGCAGACTACCGGGCAATCGGGCAATCCGCTGTCGCCGCACTACCGCTCGTTCGCGCAGCGCTGGGCGAATGTGGAGTACATCGAGATCCCGACGAGCCCCGAGGCCGTCGCCCGCATCGCTGCCGGCACCTGGACCCTCTCGCCCCAGCGCTGAGCGGCGCCAGCCGCATGCGACCTCTCCCGACGTCACATGGGTTCGCGCCCCGCAACTGAAGGGCGGGAAGTGCGGATTAACGCTTATGGGATAGGACGGGCGGCCGGAACAGGGGGGAAACGACGGCGCCTGAGTCCGGGCACCCGCGGGCGCGCCGGTCTCAGGCGATTGGAGCGAAGACGCTTCTGTCCGGCTGCAACTAGCCCTTGTTTCCCTTGACGCCGGGCCCTGGCTGCTGCGGCTGAGGTGCCTGCGGCGCTGCGGGGGCATCCGGCTCGTAATAGAGAACGCCGTCCTCGATGGAGACGGCCACATCGGGCTTCAACTGGTAGGGATCGTCTTCGTCGTCATCGTCGATGCGAAGGTTGCACCCTTTCTCACAGACGCCCGTCAGCGTTTGCGAGGGCTTCAGCACATGCTGCGTCTTGGTCTCGCCCTCGATGATCATGATCGTGTGATCCTGGTCATCGCGGTTGGTGATGGTGACCGCGGCGTGGGCCGCCCCGTAGCTCACCAGTGCACCAAGGAGGAGACACCCACGTACCGCACGCAACGCAACTGGACGGTTCAAGGGTCGCATCGCTCCAGTTCGTTATTTCTTCTTCTTCGCCGGCTTCTTCTTGGCAGGGGCCTTCTTAGCGGCTTTCTTAGCGGTCTTCTTCGCCTTCATCGTCTCTTCCTCTTGGTGTGACACGGCACATGTTCGCTCGAATCCGCGTTCGAGCGCTGTCAATGTGAAAATTTTTTGTTGCGCGCACAAATGGAAATTTCCGCTGACGCCTATCGAAGATTCCGATAGATAGCTCGAAGGCGCCTTTCGACGATGCTGTTCTCGCGATGGACATCCAGCTCGCACGCACGTTCCTGATGGTGGCAGAGACAGGCAGCTTCATCGAAGCGGGCCGTCGCATGAACGTGACGCAGTCGACCGTAAGCGCGCGCATCAAGTCATTGGAAGATCTGTTCGGACGGCCATTGTTCGAACGTTCAAAGTCCGGCGCCACGCTGACGGCAGCGGGCGATCAGTTCCAGAAGCACGCGCTTGCGCTCGTGCGCGTATGGCAGCACGCGCAGCTCGAAGTCGGGCTGTCCGGGCCCTACAGCGATCACCTCGCCGTCGGCGCACATGCGACGTTATGGGACGGGTTTCTTTTGAAGTGGATAAGTTGGATGCGCGAGAATGTGCCCGATCTCGCGATCTCCGCAAGCGCCTCGCTCTCCACCGTCATGATCCAACGGCTGCTGGAAGGCACGCTCGATCTCGCGGTGATGTACCGTCCCGGTCAGGCGCCGGGCCTCACCATCGAGCATCTGTTCGACGAGGAGTTCGTGCTGGTGTCGAGCGCGCCACCCGGCAGTCGGCGCGCGTCCTACGTGTTCTTCGACTGGGGCGAGGAGTTCCAGGCGGAGCATGCGGCGCACTATCCCGAGCAGACGAGCGGCGTGAATCTCGATCTCGGTTCGCTTGGGCTCGACTATCTGCTGGCCAACGAGGCGTCGGGGTATCTGCCGCATCGCCTTGTGAAGAAGCACCTGCGACGAGGGCGGCTGCGCATCCCTGCGCGGTCGCGCAAGTTCACGGCGCCGGTGTACCTCGTCTATCCCGAGGCGCGCGACGAGGAGGCCTATCAGCCCATCCTCGATGGACTGCGCGAAGCGGCGGCCGTGCTGCAGTAGCGCTCAGAAGACGCGTGCGCAGGCATGCCATGCCTCGCGGGGAAAGCCCTCTCCCCTAGCCGGGGAGAGGGATCCGTGCATCAGTATCCGAGCGCCATGCCGTCCTTGCGCGCATCGGAGGCGCCGATGAGGGTGCCGTTGTCGCGATCGAACATGACGATCTGGCCGCCACCCCAGGGGAACTCGCGGCGGACAACGCGATGGCCCATCTTCTTCAGGCCCTCGACGACCTCCTCAGGCACGCTGTGCTCGGCATGCAGCGCGTCGCCTTCGAAGAACACGCGGGGGGCGTCGAGTGCTTCCTGCGGGTCCATGCCGTAGTCGAACATGTTGCTCATGACGTAGACGTGGCCCATAGGCTGGAAGTGGGCACCCATGACGCCGAAGGCCATCAGCGGCTTGCCGTCCTTCAACGCCATGGCGGGGACGAGTGTGTGCATCGGCCGCTTGCCGGGCGCCACGCAGTTGGGATGCGCGGGGTCGAGCACGAAGCCCTCGCCCCGGTTGTGCAGCGTGATGCCGGTCTTTTGTGTGCAGATGCCGGTGCCGAAGTCGCCGTAGAGGGAGTTGATGAAGGAAACCGTGAGGCCCTTCTCGTCGACAATGGAGAAGCACACGGTGTCGGAGCCGGCGGGGCGCGGTATGGGGCCGAGTTCGGGGCGGTGCTTCTTGCGGTCGATGCGCTTGGCGAGCTTGTCGATGACGGCATCGCTCAGCATGTGGTCGACGGGCACGTCGGCCATGTCGGGGTCGGCCACGAAGGCATCACGGAGGGCGAAAGCCTGGCGGGCGACTTCCATGAGCAGGTGGTAGCGCTCGGCAGAGAGCGGGTTGGCCGGCGGCTTGCCGAGGCGGGCCAGCATGCGCAACATGATGAGCGCCACGATGCCATGGTTGGAGGGGGGGAGTTCGCACAGGTCGACACCCCGGTAATCGACCGAGATCGGCTCGACATAGCTCGAGCGCTGCGCGGCGAAGTCCTCGAGCGTGTGGCAGCCGCCCAGCGCGTTGAGCTCTTTCACCATGTCGCGGGCAACGTCGCCCTCGTAGAAGCCGGCGCGGCCATCCTTCGCGATCTTCCGGAGTGTCTTGGCGAGTGCCTGGAAGCGCATGATCTCGCCGGCCTTGGGCACCTTGCCATCCTTGAGGAGGTTGGCCTTGGCGCCTGCGCCTGTCAGCTTGCGGGCGCCGTTCGCCCAGTCGGCGGCGACGCGGGGGGCCACCACGAAGCCCTTATCGGCAAGTTCGATAGCTGGCTCGAGCAGCTTTTCGAGGGGCATGGAGCCGTAGTCGGCCAGCAGCGTGCACCAGCCGTCGACGGCGCCGGGCACGGTTACGGAATGCACGCTGGTGGTCTCGAATTTCTTGACGCCCTTGGAGGCGAAGAACGCGGGCGTTGCGGACTTGGGCGCGCGGCCCGAGGCGTTGAGGGCGATCAGCTTCTTGCGGCCGGGCTTGTGAATGATGGCGAAGCAGTCGCCGCCGATGCCGGTCATGGGCGGCTCGACAACGGCGAGCACGGCTGCAGCGGCGATGGCTGCGTCAACGGCATTGCCGCCGGCCTTGATCACGTCCATCGCGGCGAGGCTGGCGGTGGGATGGGAGGTGGCGCACATCGCCCGGCGGCCATACACGGGCGAGCGGCCGGGGAAGTGGAAATTGCGCATTTGAATAGTCTCCTGGGGGCCTGAAAGGCGCTGGGCCTGCAAGCCCGCGGCTTCATGTTCGTGAGGAGGCTGACAAATGCGCGAAAAGCGCCGGCATGGCAAGGGTCGCAGCCGCACAGCTGTTTGCGTCTGGGACCTGCTGGCCCCGCGGCAGGTGGCGCAAGCAAGGAGGAGGGGGTGGGCAGACGGAATAGCGGCTTCGGACCCTGCCGCTGATGATGGGATGGAGGGTCGTGGCGATGGGACTACTGCACCTTCACTCTCACCTTTTCCTGCTTGGTCAGATGCGCCACGATCTGGAAGAGGTTGAGGGCGGTCGGGTTGCCTCTCGGTCCGAGCATACGCATCAGGCTCTTCTCCGGCTTCTCGACGGCTGCAGAGAGCCGGCTGAAACCCTCCGTGGCGTTGATGTAGTCGCGCAGGAGCACTTTTCCGGTATCAAGGTCGTTGTCGACGAAGATGGCTTCGAGTGCCTCGACGAGAAGCTCCTTGCGGAACTTCGGATCGCGTGCTGCCCGAGCCTTGACCGTCTCGTTGAACTCTCTGGTCAGTGGCATTTGGTTTCCTCAGTTCCCGCCCTTGCTGCCGCGCCTCTGTTTGCCTTCCTGCCGTTTGCGGGCCCGGTAGTCAGACCAGCGCGCCTTTGCAATCGCGATGTCCTTGTCCTGCTGGCGCTTGGTTCCGCCGCCGAGCAAGATGATGATCTCCCGCCCATCGTTCCCGAAGTAGATCCGGTAGCCGGGGCCCCAATCGATCTTGTCCTCGTGCACGCCCTCGCCAACCGGCTCGGTTCTGGAAAGGTTGCCACCTTCCATCTGCGCAATGGCTCGCGTCACCTTTGCGGCTGCTGGCGCGTCGAGACCGTCGAACCACTTGCCGAAAGGGGCTCTGCCGTCGCTATCGACATACTCGCGAGCTTGCATGCATGATGGTAACACATAGGTTACCGCAGGGCAATTGCCTCCAGGCTCATTGCCTGGCGAAGCGCGTGGTGGAAGGGGGGCTTTCCTGCTGCATCAGCTGCTGCTCGGTGAGGAACATGTAGTCCCTCGTCAGCGGCAGCGCCTCGATGCGGCGCACCAGCTGCACCTGGAAGACGACGAGGTCCTGATAGCGGAAGGCAGTCTCGGAGCCTGCGAGATAGAACTCCCACATCCGGCAGAAGGTCTCGTCGAGGAGGGCCGCCGCTTCGTCCCAGCGGGCGAGGAAGCGCTCGCGCCAGGCCTTCAAGGTCTCGGCGTAATGCAGGCGCAGGATCTCCACGTCCGCGATGATGAGGCCGGCCTTCTCGATCGCGGCGGTCATCTCCGACAACGAGGGAATGTAGCCGCCGGGGAAGATGTACTTGGCGATGAACGGATTGGTGGCGCAGGGCTGCTCGGAGCGGCCGATGGTGTGGATCACCGCCACGCCGTTGCGATCGAGAAGCTCGCGCACGCGGCGGAAGTAGGTGAGGTAGTGGTTGACGCCGACGTGCTCGAACATGCCCACGGAGACGATACGGTCGTACTGGCCCTGGAGGTCGCGGTAGTCCTGGAACAGGAAGCGGACGCTGCGCGCCAGGCCCTCGCGGGCTGCGCGGTCATTGGAGATCTTCAACTGTTCCTTGCTGAGGGTGATGCCCGTCACCTGCGCATTCGCGCACTTGGCGAGGTACAGGCCGAGGCCGCCCCAGCCGGAGCCGATGTCGAGCACGCGCTGACCGGGCTCGATGGCGAGCTTGGCGGCCAGATGCCGCTTCTTGGCGAGCTGGGCTTCCTCGAGGTCCACTCCGGGGGTGAAGTAGCCGCAGGAGTATTGCCGGTCCCTGTCGAGGAAGAGGTCGTAGATAGCGCCCTTGATGTCATAGTGGTGCGCCACGTTGCGCGCGGCCTTGCGGCGCGGATTGAACTGCTTGAGGCGGCGCAGCAGGTAGCGGCTGGTCGAGGCGCCGAGGGTCCAGCCCGATATCTTGTGGTTGCGGGCGTTGGAGAGAAGCAGGGCGAGGAGATCGTAGATGCGGCCCTGGAGCATCACCAGCCGGCCATCCACGTAGCCTTCGCCCAAGGCGAGCTCGGGATCGACGGCCAGATGGCGTTCGAGCCGGCTGTCGGTGATGCGCAGGGCGACCGCGGGCCTCTCGCCATCGCCGTAGACGTGCGAGGCGCCGGAGGCGTCGATGACCGTCAGGGTGCCTTCCCTGACCAGCCGGGTGAGCAGGACGTCGAGCAACTTGAACATGACACGAGAAATACTCTGACTGCTGTCTTGTTCCGGTCTGCCAGCCGAGCGGCCATGCAAATATGGCATGAAAAGTAATCATGTTGAATACGTTGCAGCGAGGTCGCTTTGGCGCTGCAAAAAAGCGCCGGGCGAGGCCCGACGCTTTTGTCCGTTAACCGACAGATTGGCCCCGCGCTGCCGGTGCCAAAGCGTAGCGAAATTACTTCGAGGCCTCTTCCTCGGCGGGCTGCTCGCCCTCGCCGCCTTCTGCCTCCTCGAACATGGCATCGGCATTGAAGGTCTCGAGTTCCACGGCCTCTTCCTTGATGACCGTGACGTCCTCGCCGCGCGACTGCCGCTCGGCCTCGTCGTCGGAGCGGGCAACGTTGAGCGTTACGGGGACGAGGACCTCAGGATGCAGGGCGACCTTCACCTGGTGCAGGCCGAGGTTCTTGATGGCCCTGTCGAGGACGATCTGGCGGCGGTCCACCGTGAAGCCACCGGCGGTGACGAGATCGGCGATGTCGCGCGTGGATACCGAGCCGTAGAGCTGGCCGGTGTCGCCGGCCTGGCGGATGGCGATGAAGCTCTTGCCGGTGAGCTTGTCGGCAACGCCCTGCGCCTCCTTCTTGAGGGCAAGGTCGCGAGCCTCGAGCTGAGCGCGGTCTTTCTCGAAGCGCTTGCGGTTCTCGTCGGTGGCGCGCAGCGCCTTCTTCTGCGGCAGCAGGAAGTTGCGTGCATAGCCGTCACGTACGTTGACGACGTCGCCCATCTGGCCAAGACGACCGATGCGCTCGAGAAGGATGACCTGCATTGTTGTACTCCGTTTCTTGCTGGTGGATTGCTTTGAAGGATCGAAAGGTTCTGATCAGGTTGCGGGCCTGGGGCCGCCGAGACGGCCCTTGAGGTTGAGCAGCGTGTCGCCGATGCCGCACAGGACGAGGATCGCTGCGGTCAGCGCGCCTGTCGTCGGGATGATCAGCGATGCATAGGTGAGGATGAGCACGATGATGCTGCGGCGGCGCGCGATGCTGTGGACGAGCGCCAGCCCTGCAAGGAAGAAAACGAACGACAGCGCACCAACGAAGCTGACGCCTGCCACAGACATGAGCCCGGTTGCGAACATGGCGAGCAGCGCGATGGCGAACACGACGGCCACGTCGCGCGGCAGTTTCAGGCTCGGCAGGTCGGGCCAGTCGCGCACGAGCCGCCCCGAGGCTTTGGCCACGCGCGCGGCGAGGTAAGTGTTGAGGCAGAAGATGGCGGTCCAATAGGTGGCGATGGCGCCGGGCATCATGAAGATGAACAGGTCGATTGCGGCCTTGAGCTGATCCTCGGTCATGGCGGGCCAGCCGAGATCCCGCGAGGTCTCGCGCGAGAAGCGGCGCAGAAGCTCGCCCATCACGGGCCGCAGGTCTTCGAAGGAGGCGCCAGAGAGCGCGAGCATCAGCAGCGGCAGCACGGCGCCGTAGAAGCCGATGGCGGCGAGGATGCGGCCCGCCGGGTACCACTCACGGACAGCGGGATCGCCGGAGGTGGGGCGGCTGAGGAAGGCGAGATAGGAAAGGCCGAGCGCCGGCAGACCGAGCGAGACGAGCGTGCCGACCGCGGGCGACAGCCCGACGGTGATGAGCATTGCAAGGGCGCAGGCGATGGCGGCGGTCGTGGCTGCCGCCATTCCCCAGCCGAGGGCCGCGATCAGCGTCGGCAGCGGGCTCAACAGCAGGAGCAGGACGCTGAGCGTCGGCGAGCCGCGGACGGCCGAATAGAACAGCACCGCGGAAGCAAGGCCGCCGGCAAGGCCTATGATGAGGCCCAATGGGGTCGTCACTGGCATGACTTCGAGCTGTCCCGCGCAAATGGCGGTTAGAGAGGGCGCGCGCTGTTGAACTGGCGAGGCCGTCCCAACCTTGGCTTTCGAACTGGCTGGCTTTCGAACCGGCGGCGCGGCCAACAGGCGCCCGCGCCATCGGTGTTGTCGATAGTTCCGATCCGGCGGATCGGGGCCCTTACTTGATCACGTAGGGCAAGAGGCCGATGAAGCGCGCGCGCTTGATGGCCTTGGCGAGCTCGCGCTGCTTCTTGGCCGAAACGGCCGTGATGCGCGAGGGGACGATCTTGCCGCGCTCGGACACATAGCGGCCGAGCAGGCGAACGTCCTTGTAGTCGATCTTCGGCGCCTTATCGCCCGAGAAGGGGCAGGTCTTGCGGCGACGCTGGAAGGGCCGGCGAGCGGCGATCTGCTGAACGTTGTCGGACATGGATCCTATGCCTCCTCGGTACGGGGCGCGTCATCACGGGGGGGACGGGGGCCGCGCGGGGGGCCGCCACCATCACGACGGAAACCGCCGCCACCTTCACGGTCGCCGCGGAAGCCGCCACCGCCGGGACCACGGTCGCCGCGGAAGCCGCCGCCACCGGGACCACGATCGCCACGGAAGCCGCCGGGGCCGCCACGGAAGCCGCCACGCTCGCCGTCACGGCGGTCGTCACGGTCGGACTTGCGCATCTGCACGGAAGGCTCCGCCTCGTGCTCTTCCACACGCACGGTGAGGAAGCGGATGATGTCGGTGGAGATGCCCATCCGGCGCTCCATCTCGGCAACGGCTGCCGGAGGCGCGTCGATGTTCAGGAGCGAATAGTGCGCCTTGCGGTTCTTCTTGATCTTGAAGGCGATGGTCTTGACGCCCCAGTACTCGGTCTTGCCGACCTTGCCGCCACCTTCCTCGATGACCTGGGAGAATTCCTTTGTCAGGGCCTCGACCTGGGCCTGCGAAATGTCCTGGCGTGCCAGGAAGACATGCTCGTAAAGCGGCATGCTTTGCCTATCCTTCCGTTCGTTTTGTCCTCTCCGGCGCATAGCCCCTTTTGGGCCCCTTCACCCGGAAAGGGTGCGGAAGGCCCAAAGGACCCGAAAGAGCGAAGACACCGAGGGACAGGCCTTTCGACCTTGCCGGCATAGGCCGGCCCCCCGTTCAGCCTCCAACCGGAGCGGGTGAAGGCGCCCTTATAGCCGAAAATGTTCCGCGGGCAACAGCCAAGTGGGGGTGAGTGTGCTTCAAGGCTGCCTGGGCGCTCTCGGAAGATTGCGCGGTGAAGCCACAGCAAGAGCTTGGTTAACAACGGCGGGATGCCTTGACAGGGCCGTGGCGTGTGTGGTGAAGCGCAGCGACACGTATCAGCAACACATTCGGGCACAACGGCATGGCACGCGCATTCGTGTTTCCGGGACAGGGCAGCCAGGCGGTTGGCATGGGCGCCGAACTGGCCAAGACGTTTCCCGCCGCCCGTGCGGTGTTGGCGGAGGTGGACGATTCGCTCGGCCAGAAGCTTTCCGAACTGATGTTCAACGGGCCGATCGAGACGCTGACGCTCACCGAGAACGCGCAGCCCGCCTTGATGGCGGCCTCGCTTGCCGTCATGCGCGTGCTCGAGCAGGAGAAGGGCTTCAAGCTTGCCGACAAGGTGAAGTTCGTGGCCGGGCATTCATTGGGTGAGTACTCGGCGCTGGCTGCGGCAGGCGCGCTGTCGGTGGCGGATGCGGCGCGGCTTTTGCGCACGCGCGGGCTCGCCATGCAGGCCGCCGTGCCGGTGGGGCAGGGGGCGATGGCGGCGCTGCTGGGCGTCGGCAAGGACGTGGCGGAGAAGCTTTCGGCAGAAGCGGCACAAGGCGAAGTGTGCCAGCTCGCCAACGACAACGAGCCGACGCAGGCCGTGATTTCCGGCGCCAAAAGCGCCATCGACCGTGCCGCGGGGCTGGCCAAGGCGCACGGGGTGCGCCGCTTCATGCCGCTCAACGTGAGCGCTCCTTTCCACTGCGCGCTGATGCAGCCAGCTGCCGATGCCATGGCCGAAGCACTGGCCAAGACGGCCGTGAAGGCGCCTGCGGTGCCGGTCGTCTGCAACGTGTTGGCGGCGCCGATTTCCGATCCGGACGAGATCAAGAAACGCCTGGTCGAGCAGGTGACGGGCACCGTGCGCTGGCGCGAATGCGTGATGGCGATGGCGGCTGCCGGCGTGACCGATATGTTCGAGATCGGGTCGGGCAAGGTGCTGGCGGGGCTCGCCAAGCGCATCGTGCCAAACCTCAATGCGACCTCCATCGGCGCACCCGCTGACATCGATGCCGCGCTGGCGGCCCTTACCGCTTAAGGAGCGACAGACCCATGTTCGAGCTGAAAGACAAGACGGCCCTGGTCACGGGCGCTACCGGCGGCATCGGCGGGGCCATCGCCAAGGCCCTGCACGCCCAGGGGGCGACGGTTGCCATCTCCGGCCGCCAGCAGGAGAAGCTCGAAGCGCTCGCCATGGAATTGGGCGACCGGGTGCACATCCTGCCCTGCGATCTCGGCAACAAGGCGCAGGTGGGCAAGCTGATCGACGAGGCCGTGGCCAAGCTCGGCCGGCTCGATATCCTGGTCAACAATGCCGGCCTCACCAAGGACAACCTGTTCATGGTGATGAAGGACGAGCAGTGGGACGAGGTGATCGCCGTGAACCTCACCGCGACCTTCATGCTGATGCGGGCCGGTGCCCGTCACATGATGCGGTCCAAGACCGGCTTCGGCCGCATCATCAACATATCCTCCGTGAGCGGCATCATCGGCAACCCCGGGCAGGGGAACTATGCGGCCTCGAAGGCCGGGATGATCGGCATGTCGAAATCGCTGGCCCGCGAAGTGGCCTCCCGCGGCATCACCGTGAACTGCATCGCCCCCGGTTTCATCTCGACGCCGATGACGGACGCCCTCAACGAGAAGCAGACGGCCACCATCAAGGAGGCCATCCCGGCGCAGAAGTTCGGGACCCCTGAGGACATCGCCGCGGCCGCCATTTACCTTGCCTCCGTCGAGGCCGCCTACATGACCGGCCAGACCCTGCACATCAACGGCGGAATGATCATGATCTGAACGGGTTGAGACGGGAGAGAATATAGCCCGTGAAAGCCCGCGGGAGGCGCTGGTCAAGCCCGGGGAAACGTGTTAACAGCCCCGAGATTTCGCGTGAAACCTTGAGGAACTAGCGCTCCAGGCAAACTCGAATCCGAAGCCCGGCGTGCTTTCCAGTAACGGGTTCGGCCCCCAAACGATCTCACTGCTAAAAACGCCACTAGATGGTTCAGCTTTAACGCCGAGGAAATGGAAAGATGAGCGACGTCGCCGCACGAGTGAAGAAGATCGTTGTCGAACACCTGGGTGTCGAGGCCGACAAGGTCACGGACAATGCCAGCTTCATCGACGACCTGGGCGCGGACAGCCTCGACACCGTCGAGCTCGTGATGGCGTTCGAGGAGGAGTTCGGGTGCGAGATCCCCGACGACGCGGCCGAGCAGATCCAGACGGTCGGCGATGCCGTCAAGTTCCTCGAGAAGAACGCCAGCGCGGCCTGAGGCCTCTTCCCTTTTCGACGTTGCCGGCTGCCTGAGGGGTGGCAGCAGCGCTGGAAAGGCGGGACTGAAAGCCGGGAAATAGCCTGCTTGCGCATTGCAGGCTTCGCAATGGTAAGGTGCAGGCCGCCTGGAGGCCTGCAGACAAAGAGCCGGCAGAAGCGGTCAAGATAAAGCGGTCGGGAAGCCCATCATGCTGCAGCGTGTCGTCGTCACCGGTCTCGGGCTTGTTACGCCCCTTGGGAGCGGCGTAGACGTCAACTGGAAGCGTCTGACCGCCGGCGACAGTGGCGCCCGCCGCATCGACGAGTTCAAGGTCGACGACCTTACCTGCCAGATCGGGTGCTTCGTGCCGCGTGGCGCGCAGGCCGAAGGCAAGTTCAATCCCGACGACTGGATGGAGCCCAAGGAGCAGCGCAAGGTCGACGATTTCATCGTCTATGCCATGGCGGCTTCCACGCAGGCACTTTCCGATGCCAACTGGGCGCCCAAGACTGCGGAAGACCAGGAGCGCACAGGCGTCCTGATCGGCTCCGGCATCGGCGGCCTGCAGGGCATCGCCGAGACGTCGCTGCTGCTGCAAGACAAGGGCCCGCGCCGCGTCAGTCCCTTCTTCATCCCCGGCCGCCTGATCAACCTCGCTTCGGGCTATGTCTCGATCCGGCATGGCCTCAAGGGGCCGAACCACGCGGTCGTCACGGCGTGCTCGACGGGCGCGCATGCCATCGGCGATGCAGCACGGCTGATCGCACTGGGTGATGCCGACGTGATGGTGGCCGGTGGCACGGAAAGCCCGCTCTGTCGCATCGCCATCGCCGGCTTCGCTGCGTGCCGTGCCCTGTGCACCACCTTCAACGACCAGCCCACGAAGGGTTCGCGCCCCTATGACAAGGATCGCGACGGCTTCGTGATGGGCGAGGGGGCAGGCATCGTGGTGCTGGAAAGCCTCGAGCATGCCTTGAAGCGCGGCGCCAGGATTTACGCCGAGATCATCGGCTATGGGCTCTCGGGCGACGCCTATCACATCACCGCTCCGTCCGAAGACGGTGACGGCGCCTATCGCGCCATGCGCATGGCGTTGAAGCGCGCCGACATCCAGCCGTCCGACATCCAGTACGTGAACGCGCACGGCACCTCGACCATGGGCGACGAGATCGAACTCGCGGCCGTCGAGCGGCTGTTCGGCAACTCGGCTGGTACGCTGTCCATGTCGTCCACCAAGTCGGCGATCGGGCATCTCCTGGGGGCTGCAGGCTCGGTGGAGGCGATCTATTCGATGCTGGCGATCACGCACAACATCGCGCCGCCGACGCTCAACCTCGACAATCCGTCAGTGGAGACTGCGATCGACCTGGTGCCGCACAAGGCGCGGGAGCGCGAGATCAACGTGGCCTTGTCGAACTCGTTCGGCTTCGGCGGAACGAATGCCTCGCTGGTGATGCGTCGGTACACGAACTGACGCTTTTTGCCCGCCTGGGACCGGCTTGGCGCCGGCCCGTCCGGGCAGCTCCGGGAATTATGCACAACTTGCAAGGCCGAGCGGGGCCGTGGGCGGCGGCCCTCGGTGCTAAGCATTTGCCAAACCTTCGCGCTTTCGCCACATTTCGCGTTAGGTTCGTTGCAGACTCGACTTGCCGGAGGGCGTCTCGGGGGTGCCTTCTGAAGGTTCACCCGGGCGGCCCTCTACCGGTGCGATCAGGAGCTCACTCATGGTGAACCGCCGGGCGGCGGGATCTGGCGAGGCGACAGCTGGCCGTGCTGCCGGTGCGCTGTCGCGCAGCCCGTCCGAGCGGCTGGAGCCAACGCGCCCGACCAGCGGCTCGCGGCGCCGACGCCCAGAGCGCGAGCCTTCCCGGCCGATGCGCCCGTTCCTGCGCGCGCTCAACGGCTTCCTCACGTTCGTCCTGCTGCTGATGCTGATTGCCGGCGGGCTTGCCTTCGCGCTCAACTCGCAGTTCGACGAGCCGGGCCCCCTCGACAAGCCGAAGGTGGTGGTGGTGCCCAAGGGCGACGGGGCGGTGGAGATCGGCGCGCGGCTCGAACGCGAAGGCGTCGTGAGCGACCGTCGCCTGTTCGTCGCCGGCTACATGTGGACCAAGTTTTCCGCCTGGCTCGCGGGCGCGAAACCCGTGCAGCTGAAAGCTGGCGACTTCGAGATGGTGCAGAACGCCAGCATCCGCCACGTGGTGGAGGTGCTGTCTGAAGGGCGGACGGTTTCCTACAAGGTGACGGTTCCGGAAGGGCTGACGAGCTTCCAGATCGTCGAGCGGCTGAAGGCCGATCCCAACCTGTCGGGCGAGATCGCGCAGGTGCCACCGGAGGGCACGCTGCTGCCGGAGACGTTCGTGGTGCAGCGGGGCACTTCGCGGCAGGCGGTGATCGACCAGATGGCGGCGGAATCGCGCAAGCTGCTCGAGAAGCTGTGGGAGGGCCGCAAGGCCGACCTTCCGCTCAAGTCCATGGAGGATGCGGTTGTGCTGGCGTCCATCGTGGAGAAGGAGACCGGGCGCAACGACGAGCGTGATCGCGTGGCGGCGGTGTTCGTGAACCGCCTGAAGCGCAACATGCGGCTGCAGTCGGACCCCACCATTCTCTACGGCCTGTTCGGCGGCAAGACCGTGTGGGGCAAGCCCATCCTGCGCAGCGAGAAGGCGCAGAAGACGGCGCACAACACCTACGAGATCGAGGGGCTGCCGCCGACGCCGATCTGCAATCCAGGGCGCGCGGCAATCGAGGCGACGCTCAACCCGGCGGACACCAAGGAGCTCTACTTCGTTGCCAACGGCAGCGGCGGCCACACGTTCTCCGAGACGCTGAAGGAGCACAACGCCGGCGTTCAGAAGTGGCGCGAGGTGGAAAGGGAGCGCAACGCGCGCAAGGACGGCAGTGATACCCCGACGACGGCGCAACCGGTCGAGAAGGGCAAGAAGGGGCGGGCCGCTGCCTCCACCGGCGACGGCAGCGACAAGGGCTCGACGGTGCAGCCCAAGAAGCTCAACAGCGTGCCGGACAAGGGTAGCGACAAGCCGTCCGAGAAGGCGCCGGCCAAGAAGGCCTCGCCGGTGTCGACGGTGCCGCAGCAATAGGC
>JBDHTJ010000010.1:0-52934 GCA_039808585.1 Hyphomicrobiaceae bacterium
TCCCCTTCCCGCATGAAGTGCTTGGCCGCACTGCCACGCGCATCATCAATGAGGTGAAGGGCATCAACCGCGTCGTCTACGACATCACGTCGAAGCCGCCAGGCACCATCGAGTGGGAATAGCGCACTACTTCTGCCGCTTCCAGACTCCGCCATGCAAAGCCTCCTCCGCCGCCTTGTCGACGAACGCTTCATTGGCGGCGATGAGCAGATCGAAGCCTACCGCGTCAGGGGATAGCCGATGCCGGTGGATGCGTCGGTGACGTTCGCCGCGCCCGCCACCCAGTCCTCGTACGCGCGCCCGTAACTGGTCTTCAGGTCCCTCTCCTCGTAGCCGAGTGCGATCAGCACGTAGATGCTCATTCCACCCGCAAACAGAAGGTGGCCGAGGGTCATGCGCGGCGTCGCCCAGAATGCCAGCAACACACCCACGTACATCGGGTGGTGAAGCCAGCGGTACAGCAACCCGGTCTTGAGCTGCCGTTGCGCCTGCCGCTTTCCCTGCGCCCACGCCTGCATCTCTCTTATGCCGAGGAGATCGCGAATGCCGAACGAAATGGCGCCCAGCAACAAAACCAGCCAGCCCACCCCGAACAGCGCCCATAACAGCGTCTCGGGCAGCTTTGACGTCACCTGCCAGATTGGAATGGGTATGGGCTGCCACGCAAAAACCAATGCGAGAAGCGCGAGGTTGGCCGCGTGTACGAAAGTCACCCGCACAAACGGTGCGGGAAGCCTGGCAAGCCAGCGCTTGAAAAACGGGCGCGCCATCACCGAGTGCTGCAGCCCGAAAAGAGCGATAAGCGCGCAGTCAATCGCTGCGCGCACGAAAAGCGGCATGCCTGCCGGCCCATCTACCGCGGGCAGGTTCACCCATGCTTTCACGGCGCGCGGCTCGCTCAGGAAAACGAACAGCAGCACCCACACCATCCACATGATGCCCAATCCCGCCCACGCGTAGGCAGGCCCCAAGGCGCGGGCAAAGGAAAAGCCGGTGCCCTTGTAGGCACCGGCCGAAAGCATGTGCGTCATTGCGGGCGGCCAGTGGTGGTTGCGCCTGGAGGGTTGAGCATCGGCCGCGTGTCTGGATACGCGGGACCAGCATTCGGAGGTGCAGGTTGTCCCGGTACCCTCGTGCCAGGTGTCAGTGCTCGCGTGCCCGTACTGTTGTCCACACCCGGCGTGCTCACGCCCGGCACGGTAGAACCGCCTGCGGTTCCAACGCCCGTGCCGGTAGCAGTTCCTGTACCCGTTCCCGTTCCGCTGCTTGCGCCTGCAGATCCGCCGCTGCTGGAGCCCGAACCGCCTCCACTGCCCTGCGCGTAGACTGCGGCTGAGCCCATCGCTAACGCCGCTGCAAATGCCATGCTCGCGATCATCTTCTTCATTTCATGCTCCTTCCATTGGGGAGACGGCCATGTCGCTCCGCGAAAGCCGCCAGTCCTTGTTGATCAACGGTAGGAGCACAGGCGCGTTCCGATAAAAAACGCCTGAATTTATTGAACTTTCTCGAAGAATGGCAACGTGCGCAAAGCACCGCGTCAACGCAGCGCAGAAAGCTTTTTCATGGCCGCGAGCAATGAACGTTCTGCATCGCCATAGTCCTTCCAGGCCGACGACTTGGCGATTAGCGCCGGCACGGTTCGCAGCGTGAAGCGCCTGGGATCGAGATCGTTGCGCACCTGCGGCCATGTCAGCGGCATCGAGACAGTCGCACCTGGGCGCGCGCGCGGAG
Source organism: Hyphomicrobiaceae bacterium (assembly GCA_039808585.1). Classification (GTDB taxonomy): domain Bacteria; phylum Pseudomonadota; class Alphaproteobacteria; order Rhizobiales; family Hyphomicrobiaceae; genus AWTP1-13. The sequence goes on from JBDHTJ010000010.1 coordinate 1,735, forward strand.
AAAGCGGCGCCACGGCCGTCGACGTGCTGTCGTTACGCAGATAGTCGAGATAGATCTTTCCATGGCGTAGCCTCTTCGCCATGTTCAGAAGATAGCGATCGGGACGGTCAGCGGCCATCATTGCACACACGGCTTGCGCAAAGGCCTTGGCTTCTTTCCAGCCGAGCCGGTCGCCCTCGCGCACCGCCACCGGCGTCACCACGTGCAATCCCTTTCCGCCCGTCGTCTTGCAGAAACTCTGCAGCCCGATAGCCGTGAGCCGCTCGCGCATTTCCCGCGCGGCCTCTATCACCGCCGTGAAGGGGACGTCCTCGCCCGGGTCGAGATCGAAGACGAGGCGGCCTGGAACCGTAGGTCGGCCCGGCTCGGAATTCCACGAATGGAATTCCACCGTCGCCATCTGCGCGGCTGCAATTAGACCCTCGATGCGGTCGATCTGGATGTAGGGCTTGCGTTCGCTTCCGACTTTCACGCGCTCGATGAGGTTCGACATTCCGAGCCCCGCATGCCGCTGGAACCAGCGCTCACCGTCTATGCCGTCCGGCGCCCGTATGATGGAGCAAGGCCTGCCCTTGATGTGCTCGATCATCCATGGCCCCACGGCCTCGAGATAGCGCGCCAGATCCAGCTTCGTCACGGCGGGTTCTCCGTCCGCTGCGGGCCACAGCACCTTGTCCGGATTGGAAATCACGATGCCCATCACCAGCGGCGATCCGCCGGAGGGCTTCATGGCTTTCCCCGTCTCGCTTTTGCCCGGAGTCTTGGCCGCTGGGAGCGCGATCTCGACCTCCTCCCGCGGCACAGGCCGTTCCGCCTGCACCTCGCGTGCAGGCTTGTCCTCGCGCAAGCCCTTGAAGGCCGCCTGCCGCACCATACCGGCGCCCGTCCATCCCGCAAACTCGATCTCGCACACGAGGTCGGGCCTTACCCAGGTCCAGTCCGCTTGCTTGCGCGGCGCATCCTTGCCGCCGAACGGGCTTGATGGCACCGCGCGCGATTTCAATTCGCGCAGGAGCGGCTTGCTGTTGCCCGCGTTGAAGCCCGTACCAACCCGCCCCACGTGAACCAGGCGATCTCCATCATAAACGCCGACGATGAGTGATCGCAGCGTGCTGCCACTGCCGCTCCAGCCGCCGATGACGACTTCATGCCCCGCCCTGCATTTGGATTTCGCCCACGTGTCGCCCCGTCCTGACCTATAAGGGCAATCCGCCTTCTTGGAGACGATACCTTCCAATTTCAGATGGCATGCGGATCTCAGGACGGCATCGCCTGGCTCCGTGAGATGATCGATGTATCGGATCATCGCGTCCTCCCCAAGCCCGGCATCATCGAGCAGCTGCCTGAGACGCGCCTTGCGCTCCACCAGGGGTAGCGGGCGCAAATCCTGGCCTTCCGCGAAGAGCAGGTCGAATACGAAATAGACGAGCCCCTGCGAGCGGCCCTCCGACAAGGCGGCCTGCAGCGCGGCGAAGTCAGGCGCACCGTTGCGATCGAGTGCAACCACTTCGCCGTCCATGACGCAATCGGGAAGGTTGCAGGCGGCTTCTGCAGTCGCTGTGAACTTCGCGGTCCAATCCAGCCCTTTGCGCGTGCGCAGGGTCGCAGCTCCGGCCTCGACGCGCAGCTGCATTCGATAACCGTCGAGCTTTATCTCGTGCACCCATCCTTTTCCGGAGGGCGGCCGTGAAAGCGTCTTGCAGAGCTGCGGCGGGACGAACTGCGGCATCGCGTTCGTGCTCGCGCGCGCAGGTTTCGAAGATCCGCGCGAAGCAGTGCCTTTCGTCAGCGCCTTCGGAAGGTGCTGGCTCGCCTTGCGCCGCGCCGGCACGCGCGAATTCCAGACCGCGTCCGGATCCGCGCGCTTGGCCTCCGCCATTATGAATGGCTTCGGGCCGCGCCCCGTTCCGGCCGCGATCTGGCCCATCGTACGCCCCGACGCGACCGAGAGGTTCTCCACGTCGTCTGGCAGCGGCGGGCCAACGCCCTCGTCGCCGCTGTGCTTGATCAAAAGCCAGTTCGTCCGCTTGCCGCCGAACTTGTCATTGCGCATCCGCACCAGCACCCAGCTGCCCTTCAGCTTCTCGCCCGCGAGGGTGAATTTCAGTTCTCCCTTGCGCAGTGCGTCCGCTGCTCTCCTTGCGCCTTCCGGCATCCAGAAGCCTCTGTCCCACAGCATGACTGTGCCACCGCCATACTGGCCCTTGGGAATGGTGCCCTCGAAATCGCCGTAGTCGAGCGGATGGTCCTCCACCTCGACCGCCAGCCGCTTGTCATGCGGGTCGCGCGACAGTCCCTTCGTCACCGCCCACGACTTGAAGACGCCGTCGACCTCGAGGCGAAGATCATAGTGAAGGCGCGTGGCATCGTGCTTCTGGATGACAAACCGGGGGTATTCAGCCGCGGGAATGCGCGCTTTGCCGCTCGGCTCGGCAGTCTTCTCGAAGTCACGCTTGGCGCGGTAGAGGGCGAGGGACGTCTTCGCTGCCATCGTTTCGCCCGCCGCGCCTTCGTTGACCAGTGTCGATTAATGAAGCTTTGTGCTCTTGGTTCGTTTTGCCAGCATGCCGCTGCGCACTTGCCGCAGCCACCACAGCCGCGCTTGGCGCGCCTTGAACAGGCGCCGGGCAGAGGAACTCATGGCCTGCATGTGCGCCCCCTTGCGCCCGCGCAACTGTGCGGAGTTGAGGGTTTCGATGCGCCCGATCATCTCATCGATCTCGTCCACTAGCGTAGTATCGTCCATGGATCTTCCTGCGCGTTACTCTCCCGCATTAATGCCGCAGCCGTGGGCGCGGTTCCTTCACCGTTCACGCGCGCGTGCCAGGCCCGCGGTTCAGCCACGGGCTGCTGTGCGGGCCGTCGGTGTAAGAGCTTCGAGCAGCTTGGAAAGGCTCGCCCGGACGGCGCTGGCGCTGGCAAAGTCTGCCTCGCGCGCCGGAAAATGTTCGCCTGCCACCGTGAACGCAGCGCCGCCCAGCGCCCGTGCCATTGCAATGGCTGGTTCGTCGCCGCTGTCGTCGCCAATCACCAGCGGCACGCGCCGCGTGAAAGGTTCGTGCTTCAGGAAACGTGAGATTGCCGTCGCCTTCGAAAAGCCACGTGGAATGATCTCGAAAATCTTGCGACCTGGCTTCACTTGGTAGTCGGGCCACGCCCGCATCACGGATGCGACCAGGCCTGCAACGGCTTCTGCGAGTTCCGGCGCCTTCCGGTAGTGCACCGCCAGCCCCACCCGCTTGTCCTCGATGACGATCACGTCAGAGGGCCCGATCTCGCGCACCAGCGCGTCGAGAAGGGCTGTGGGAACACGCGGCGCCAGGATCTCAGGCATCTGCGCGGGGTCCAGCCGTATCTCCGTCCCATGCACGCCGGAAGCCGAGAAACGCATCGGCGCAAGCATCTCGTCCACCACCGCGAGCTGCCGACCGGTGTTGAGCGCGAGCGCACCGCCGAGATATTCGTCGAGCGTCTGCAGAAGCCCCGGCAGTTCGGCCGGAATGCGCACCTGGTCGGGCTCCGGCGCGACATCGATGAGCGTCCCGTCGATGTCGAGGAAAAGCGCCCACCGCTGCGGGTTGCTGAGAACGGCCTCTTCGAACGCGCGCGACATGGATATCCCGTCCGTTAATCAGTTGCGGCTGCTTGCCGATGCCTTGGTGCGCTCCAGCAATGGCACGGGCCCGAACAGCGCATCGAATTCCGGCTCCCACAGGCGCACGCCTCCGGTCAGGCCCGCCACATTGCTCACTAACTCAACGCCGTCGGGAAGATCGAGGCTGACTTTTCTTGCATTTCCACCACCGATGTAGAGCCGCTCGCATGCCGTAAGCCGCCTGACGTCGGCGATCGTGCCGTTGAGGCGTTCGTTCCACGCAGCAAGCCCTATGGTATTCAGGGCCTCGTTGCCGACGACCGCGTCTATGCCAAGTTCGAGGTGCAGCAGAAAGTGGCGGTCGCGGTAGCAGGCACAGCCGACGCCAGTACCGAGAGTAATCACGGTCTCCAGGCCCGGCCCACGCACGACACCCAGGCCCTGGATCGCGGCATCGTTGAGGATGCGCACGGGCCGCCCGTATGCAAGCGACAGGGCCTCTACCAGATCAAAGCCGGCCCACGCCTTCGTCCCGAGATTTGGTGCGGTGATCACCAATGGGCCACGCACCACACCTGGAAATCCCACCGAAACGCGATCAAAGCGGCCCAGCCCGCGCACCAACATGTCGATCGTCTGTAAGACTGCTTCCGGAGACGCCGGCTTGGGCGTGGATGCGATAGCCGGCTCGCCGGTCAGCACGCCATCGACATCCACTGACGAGGCTTTCATCTTGGTTCCGCCGATGTCGATACTGAGCGTCACCGGGGCTTCGAGCGCCGCAGCGCTGTGGTTTTTGTCAGGGTTCATGCCTAGAGATGCTCCCGTGGCTCCACCCCCTGCTGCGCCCCAGTCCCGTATTGCTTCGGATCGATGACGAGGGAAACCTGCAGATCGCCTGTCACTTTCAGAACTTGCAGGGCAATTGCATCACCATGTTGGCGAACGGTGAAGTCCGCGCAACCTCTGCCGAGCCGCAGGTTGCGTACGGTCACGTCTCCGGCAAGCGCAGGAACGACGGGGCGCGTCAACCGCAGCTGGCGCCGTTCGATGTCGAATTCCAGGCCCAGCAGGCTCTGCAGCAGGGAGAAGGGTGCCACCGCGGCCCAGGCCTGCGGTGAGCATGCGGCAGGGTAGAGCGTCGGTCCCCGCCCGGCTTTCCTGCGGAAACCGCAATAGAGTTCAGGGATGCGGCGATGGTCCATGTAGGTGGCGGCACGGATGATGGATTCAAAGACCGGCCCGATCAGGTCCTTGTATCCATACCGCGCCAGGCCCTGCGCCACGATTGCGTTGTCGTGCGGCCAGATCGAACCGTTGTGATAGCTCATCGGATTGTAGCGAGCCTCCCCGGCCGCAACGGTCCTGACGCCCCACCCCGAGAAGAACGCGGAGGTCGCAAGCTGCCTCGCAATCTTCTGCCCCGACTGCGGCAGCGCAATGCCCGTCGCCAGCGCATGGACTGCATTGCTGGTGCGCACCGCGCACTGTCTCCCGGCCCCGTCGAGGCCCAGTGCATACATGCCGATCTCCTCGCACCAGTATGCCGGCTCGAAGCGCTCGCGAAACCTCTGCGCCTTCTGCCGCAGATCCTGCGCCTGCCCTGGCTGGTCCAGTCTCTGCGCACAGTAGGCGGCCGCGCGATAGGCGCCGTAAACATAGGCCTGCACCTCGACGAGCGCGATGGGGCCTTCCGCCAATCTGCCATCGGCGTGGAATACGCTGTCGTGTGAATCCTTCCATCCCTGGTTGGCGAGCCCGGTCTGCTTGCCGCGCTGGTAGGAGAGGAAACCGCGAGGATCGGTAGCAATATTGCGCTCGATGCAGGCAAGGGCTTTCTCGACTGCAGGCCACAACGCGCGCAAGTTGGCCTGGTCTCCTGTCCGCTCCAGATACGCACCTGCAAGCATCACGAACAGCGGCGTGGCATCCACGGAGCCGTAATAGAGGCCGAACGGCACCTCCTTCAGCGCCGCCATCTCGCCTCCGCGCATCTCGTGCAGGATCTTGCCGGGCTCGGCGTCGGTCTCGGGGTCGTCCTTCGTCGCTTGGAAGTGCGCCAGGCGACGCAACACGCCGAGTGCGAGCGAAGGGTCGGCCCACAGCATGTGCAGCGCCGTGATGATGCCGTCGCGCCCGAAGGTGGTGGAGTACCAGGGGATGCCGGCGTAGGGAAAAGGCCCTTGCGGCGTCTGCGTCACCAGCATGTATAGGTCCGCCATCGAGCGGTTGAGCACTTCGTTCAGCACCCGGTTCGACGTCTCGATCGTGGTGACCTGTCGCGTCAGCCCTTTCTGGAAGCGGTGATGTGCGGCAAGTCCACGGAAGAACGACACCGTCGTCGGCATGTGGCCCCTGCTCGAGGCAATAACGAACAGCGTTCGCGCCTCGCCGGCCGCAAGCTCGAGATCGTAGCGCGCGAGGCTGTCGAGCAGCACGTCTGGCGCCGGCTCGAAGCTCAGCGTCGTCTCGCGCACGGTATCGTCGAGGCCGAGATATACGAGCAGCACGCGATTAACGTCATCGACTTTCGACGTCGAAACGCCGCGGCGCTCGCGCTGGATGCCGCGCACCTCGAAGATATCGGCAAAGTCGGAAGCGAAGGCGAGCGACAGCGACAACCGCACCTTTTCCGCGCCGTGATTGGCCACCGCGATTCGCTCGCGAAGGGAGCCTTCACACAGGTAGATCGTGCGCGCGATATGCACCGTGTCCTTCAACAGCACGATCTTACCGTCGACATAGAGATCCGGGTTGGTCAGGTCGACATTGAGGTTCAGGTTGTCGTCGCGCACGGCCGAGCCTAGCAGCAACGGTTGCGTGCCGTTGATGAGTAGTTCGAGGTGCGACAGGTGTCGCGTATCCGTGTGGAAAAGGCCATCGTTGCTGCCGCCCACGGCCCCGATGTCGCCGTGGCTGTCGAGCACCGCAAACGTGTCGTTGTGCTTGAGGGTGTGGCGGGGCCGTGATGCACTCGAAGTCGCAGGGATGTAGAATGGCTCCTCCGCAGGCGGGGAAGCGCCTTCGGACGCAAGCATCAGCGACATCGCCTCGAGTGGCATCGGTAGCCTCGTGTGCGCCTCAAAACGGTGTCAGTTGGCAACCCGGGAGCCATCGGCACCTGCGAGCAGCAACGGCGGGGGCAGCTTCCTGTCGACCGTTCTCACGAGGCGCTCGTAGACAGTGCAGTAGTCCCTTGCCATCCGCGTTGCCGTGAACCGTGCGTCGAAAGTGCGCCTGATGCGCGCGCGATCGAGACTGAGCACGTGCCCAAGCTTCCGGACGGCCTCCGGCACGCTGTCGACAATGCAACCAGTGACGCCGTCGTCGATGACTTCTGGAACCGAGCCGTTGCGGAAGGCCAGCACCGGCGTCCCGCAAGCCATGGCCTCGATCATCACCACGCCAAACGGCTCTGGCCAGTTGATCGGAAACAGCAGGGCGCGCGCATTGCCGAGGAACTTGTTCTTCCTACGCTCGTCGATCTCCCCGATGAATTCGACGCCGTCGCCAAGCCGGGGTTTGATGACGGTTTCAAAGTAGGTCATGTCCGGCTTGTCGACCTTTGCCGCGATCTTGAGATGAATACCCACGGCGCGCGCGATATCGATTGCGCGGTCAAGGCCCTTTTCCGGGGAGATTCGCCCCAGAAAGGCAAGATAGCCACCTTGCGGATTGAGCGTCGGCAGCAGCAGAGTTCGTGGCAGGCCGTGCTGGATCGTTGCCACGAAATTTGCATCCGGCACCGGTTGCCGCTGCGAATTCGAAATCGAGACCAGCGGCATCTCGGGGAAGCCGTGATAGAGCGGCTTCAGGTCGGGAAGATCCTGTCGTCCATGCAGGGTCGTGAGCACCGGATGGCGCGTTCCCGAAAAGATGGGAAAGTGCAGGTGGTCGATGTGGAAGTGCAAGAGGTCGAACTCGGATGCGCGCCGGCGCACTTCCTTGAGCATCAAAAGGTGGTAGGGGACGTGATCCTGGACGGACCGCGTGAGACGTAAGGCTTCCCGGCAGATCGGAGCGAGCTTCGCACTGGTGATGGAATCGCCGCTGGCAAACAGCGTCACATCATGCCCGAGGCCCACCAGCGCCTCCGTGAGGTACGAGACGATCCGCTCGGTACCCCCGTACAGGCGCGGTGGAACGCTTTCGATCAGCGGCGCGATCTGCGCAATCTTCATGTCTGGCCCCTTCGGCAATCACGGTATTGTTTCAGCTGCCGACGGCACGCAACGGTGGCCGTTGTCCGAGAAGCTGCGGCTTCATCGCGGAGTTGCGCAGATTGTGCAGTGCTTCTTCAATTATGGTGGACGGTGGCCAGTGCATGGGATCGTTGTGATCACGCAGGCCCTCGAGCGCATCTATGAACGAGCGGCACCATTCCTTTACGTCGCTGTTGCGCACCGCCCTCATCAGCGCCTGGTGCCGCATTATGCGCTCCTGTAGCGACATCTCGATCGAGGCGCGAATTACATCGGAAACCGCATCGATGCTGTAGGGATTGACGATCATGGCGTCCTGCATTTCCTCCGCAGCGCCGGCAAAACGCGACAGGATCAGCACGCCAGGATCGTCCGGATCCTGTGCCGCCACGTATTCCTTCGCCACGAGGTTCATTCCGTCCCGGAGCGGCGTCACCATGCCGATGCGTGAAGAGCGATAGAGGTCGGCGAGGCGCCGCCGCGGTGCCGAACGGTGAATGTAGTGGATCGGAACCCAATCGATCTCCCCGTATCGCCCGTTGATCGACCCGGCAAGGCTCTCGAGTTGCTGTCGGATGTCGGTATAGGCGCCGACGTTCTCGCGCGTCGGCGGCGCGATCTGCGTCAGCACGACCTGCCTGCGATAACGAGGATACTTCTCCAGGAATTTGCCGAACGCCTTGAACTTTTGCGGCAGGCCTTTCGTGTAATCGAGCCTGTCGACGCCAATCATGCGCAGCACGCCCCGGCCCTGCACGGCGGCGTTTTTGCGCTTGGCATTGGCAAAGTCATCGACATCGATCCCGATGGGGAAGCTTGCCACGCGCACCAGCCTGTCGAAGAGGCGCACGCGCCCATCCGGCACGAAGCGGCCGTAAACACCATTGGTCATGTAGTCGACGAGATTGGAAACATCCGCCTTCGTCTGCAGCCCCACAAGGTCATAGGCCGCAAGCCCGCGTGCGAGCTGCTCATGTTCTGGAATCGCCATGAACGTCTGCCAGGGCGGAAACGGGATATGCAGGTAGAAACCGATCCGGTTCTTGACCCCCAGCTTGCGCAGCTCCGTGGCGAACGGAATGAGGTGGTAGTCATGCACCCAGATCACGTCATCCGGGCGCAGCATAGGTGCGAGGTGAGACGCGAGGCGCCGGTTGACGTTCTCGTACTGCTCGAAGTAGCCGGCCTCGAACTCCGCAAGATCAAGCCGATTGTGAAAAACCGGCCACAGCACCGAATTGGAGTAGCCTAGATAATACTGCTCGTGCTCGGCCGTGCTGAGAGCGACCGTTGCGATCTTGCCCTCTACGCGAGGTTCACCCCCACCGTCGTCGACGGCACCGTTCCATCCGAACCAGAGGGCTGGACGAGTCCTCACGATGTCTGCCAGCGCCACCGCAACGCCACCAGCCTGGGCTGCTTGGCGTGGGTCGAGAACGCGGTTCGAAACGAGGACGATGCGGCTCATAAGTGGTTGTTCCTTGATGGCTTTGCTCTTGCCCCCGAGAGCATTAACGTTTCGCACACGCCCAAGGTTCCTGCCGTCTATGCGTCCCTGTCGCCTCACTCCGGTGACCAGGCCTCCTGCCAGCTGCGCGAGAGGATGCGTGCGCTGTTGATGATGCCAGCCATGGTGTAGGTCTGTGGAATATTGCCCCACAGCTCGCCCGTCGTCGGGTGAATGTCCTCCGACAGAAGCCCGAACGAATTGCGCCGCGAGAGCAAATCGACGAACAGATCTTTCGCCTCTTGCCGGCGTCCGATCTCGGCCAGGGCGTCCATGTACCAGAACTGACAGACGAGAAACGCCGTCTCCGGCGCGCCGAAGTCATCCTCGGCGGTATAGCGCGTCATGAAGCCGTTGCGGTTGAGCTCGGCTCCGATCACGTCGCACGTCTTTATGAAGCGCGGATCGCGCGCATTCATAAGGCCGAGCTCCGGCAGCAGCAGCACGCTTGCGTCGAGTTCGTGTCCGCCAAGGGTGCCTGCGATGCAGCCGCGCTTTTCGTTCCACGCTTCCGCGAGAATGCGCCTGCGGATCCGGTCAGCGTGCTCCCTCCACACGTGCGCGCGATCAGGGAGATCCAGCCGGCAGGCGATGCGCCACAGCCTGTCACAAGCTACCCAGCACATGGTGGCCGAGTGCGTGTGCACGCTTTGGCGCCCCCGATATTCCCAAAGGCCCGCGTCCGGTTCGAAGGCAAAGCGCACCGCCTGTTGCCCTAGCGGCTCGAGAAGCCTGAACAGAGACGCATCGCCCATCACCGGCAATCGCTCGTCGATGAACATTTGCGCGGCCCCGAGGATCACGCTGCCATACGCGTCGTGCTGGAGCTGTTCGGCCGCCTGGTTTCCGATACGTACGGGCCCCAGTCCCCGGAAGCCATTCAGCTGCGTGGCAATGCGCTCCTCCGTGTCTTCGTCGGGAACGATGCCGTAGACCGGCTTGAGCGGCCGCTCGGCGTCCACGGCAATGTTGGTGATATAGTGGATGTAGTCTTCCATCGTGTGCGTCGCGCCCAGCCGATTCAGCGCCTTGATCACGAAGAAAGCGTCCCGCAACCAGCAGAAGCGATAATCCCAGTTGCGGCTGGTGCCTGGCGCCTCGGGGATGGAAGTCGTATGTGCGGCGATAATCGCGCCCGTCTCCTCGAAATTGCAGAGTTTCAGAGAAATGGCCGCTCGAATAACCGCCGTCTGGAACTCAAGCGGCACCGCAAGTGATCGCACCCAGTCCATCCAGTGCTCTCGTGTGCGCTGTATGAACTCCTGGGTGACGTTCGCGACCGAGGCCTCGAACGGCTCATCGGGTCCGATCACGAGGTTGACGGGCCGGATCAGGGCAAACGGTGTCTCTTGCACGATATAGCTGAGCGCCGCATCGGTGGTGACGCGCAGCGCCTCGCTGCCCCCCGAATAGCGGATGTGGTTGGATCCGATGACGCGCCCAGTAAAGGGCTCTCCATAGTTGAAGGTAGGCCTGATGCGCAGGCGCACGCGCGGCACGCCGCTCAGCGGCTCGATGCGGCGGAAGATTTGCGGTGGGTTGAAGACACGTTCGAAGCGGGTAAAGCGGGGCGCAAAGTCGATGACCTTGATGCTGTTGCCGCCCTTGTCCGTGAGGATTGTCTCCAGGACCGCCGTATTGCGCATGTAGGCGGAGCTGGAGCTTGACTGGTTCTCCAGCACGACGTCGCAAAATCCCTTCTCCTCGTCACCCGAGAGCAGGCGCGAGAAGACCGGGTCTGCATCGAACCGAGGGAAGCACCACCAGACGACGCGCGCGTTGCGGTCGCAAAGCGCCGCGATCCGGCAGTTCCCGATGACAGCATAATCGAGCCCACCGCCCAGTGGCACCTTGTCCATGCTTTCCCCTCCGTGCTGGCGCGTCCCCGTTCATACCGAGGCTGCTGCCTGCGAACGCCCAGACCCAGCCTGAAGTTTCATTGAACCGTAGCAGGGAAAACACGCGTGGTGTCGAACCGGCTTTGGAACCGCCATTTGAAGGCGACGTTGACGTTGCGGTTGATCTGAAACGCGGAGGCGAAAATGGGTAATCTTCTTTACTACGCGATCGTGTTCTTGGTGATCGCTCTCGTTGCTGCAGCTGTCGGCTTCGGCGGGGTTGCGGGCGTGGCGATGGACGGCGCCAAGATCCTGTTCTGGGTGTTCCTCGTTCTATTTGTCGTATCGCTCATTGCGGGTCTTATCCGCAGGACATGAATTTGTGAGGAGCGCGGCCAGCGCCGCGCTCCCTCGTCTTATCGCCGGTGATGTTGGCGGGCGGGCGCGGTGCGAACGGTAGTTGTGAAGTTGACGGAGCGGGTCTCGCTTCGGTATGCCCGATGATGGCGCCGACCACCGTCCCAGAAGCCGAAGCTCGTGTAAAGGTAGGGCCTTGGGGCGTAGGCATAGTAGCTCGGCCCGTAAGCATAGTAGTAATCGTCGTCGTAGTAGTACGTGGGCGAGTAGGCGTAGCTTCGATAAGAGTACGCTGGCGCGTAACGGTAGATGCGTGTGGTCCGATAACCAGCATCATCATCCCAGTCACACGCGTGCGCGACCGCCGTGCCACCGAGCAGTGCGACCGCGAAAAGCGAAACTGCAGATATGCCTTTCATGTCCATCTCCTTCCGGTGCAACCCCGTCCGAGCCAGAAACCCGCAAGTGGGGTCGAGGCGGTAAGTTCCACCGCCACGGTGAAGCGCAACCCCGCGGCGCCTTTTCGGCTTGGCCTCAGGAACGCAACCAGGAAAACAGTTCTCGCGTTATAAGCCGCGCCGAAGGACAGGAAATTCGGGGGCGAGCATGCAGACGCTGCAGGAGATCTGGTACGCCGCGGAGGAGAGCGCGACGAAAGGCGACCTGAAGTCCGCGAACTTCATGCGCCTGTTCACGCTGGCAAACGTGCTCGCTGCAGCCGAAACGGCAATTCTGGTCGGCGATGCCCGCCGTGCGGTGGCAAATCTGCATGAGTTGGAGCGCTACACCGCAATGACGCTTGCCCGCCTCGAGGAGAGCGCCGCCAATGAGACGTGAGGGTTGCCCCGCCATGGATGGTCGTGAATTTGCCCGATCCGATTGAAGTTTGCTTCCCGTGCGGCAGGAGGTTGGGCGCGAATCTCCAGCGGTGTGTCATTATTAAATGACAAAAACGCACCAATGACCGAAACAGAACCGACCAGCCGGGCCGTTTGCCTCCATAGGCTGCCGCATCAAGGATCGGTCTCATATGCCAGCCTTCGATACCCGATTGGCGCAGCTTAGCGTCCTACTTCTGGAAGACGAACCTCTTATTCTTCTTGACTGCCACGCCATTCTGCAGGGCATTGGCGTCAGGGAAATCTGCGGCGCATCGACCGTGGGAGAGGCTGAAACGTTGCTCTCCGCTCGCAGCTTCGACGTCGCGATACTGGATATCTCTCTCAATGGCGCGTCCAGCCTTCCCCTGGCAGCAAGGCTTGACGAGGCGGGCATCCCCTGCGGATTCATGACGGGGTACAGCGCGGCTGATTTTCCTGAAGGCATGAAGGGACGCCCCTACATCGCCAAGCCGTTCTCACCTGAGCAGCTCAAGAGTTTGCTCCGAACACTTGTCGGCACATCGTTGGAGACCGCTGCTAACTCCTGACGTTTTTTTGCGCGGGTGGAGGCGCAGGATCAGTCAGGAAAAATACGAACCGTCAGAAGAATTTGGATGTCCATCGTTCCGGCGCTGGGCATGCGGCCTCACGCGCGGATCCGATCTGGAACAGTTCTTCCAATCTCCCGTTGGAGTGGAAGTACCAGTTGTGAACGGAGACCGACGATGAGTAAGTCCCACCTCTTTGCGAGTACCGCAATCGCCGCGCTCCTGTGCGCGCTGCCGGCAATGGCCCAGGAGCAGAAGAAGAACGACGCGACCCCGCAGGCGACCCATCCCTCCCAGCAGGGCACCACTCCGGGCGCAAGCTCCCAACCCCACCGCAATGACGCGCAACGTCCCGGTGCCACGGCCCCGGGCAATACGGCCCAAGGGCAATCGAAGGACATGAATAAGGGCACGGCTAACAAGCCCGATACTTCAAAGGGGCATGCGCAGAACCAGCCCGAGCATGGCAACGCCACGCAGAAGGGAACGAATGACAAGGGCTCAATGCCGAAGGCCAGCGCGAATGATCACAAGGGCACGCAGCCCAAGGCGAGCGCGGACGACAAAACCACCCGCGACAAGTCCGCGGCCACGCCATCGTCCAAGGACACCTCGCGCAATGCCGAAACCAACAAGGGCATGGATAACCGCAAGGACATGCCCAAGGAGAAGTCTGCGTCCGACCGCACCTCGGACCAGGGCCGCATCCAGCTTTCCGAGCAGCAGCGGACGGACGTGCATCGCGATATCCTGAAGGAACGCAACGTCAATCGCGTCAAGAATGTGCACATCGATGTCCACGTCGGCAAGCGCGTACCCCGTACCCTGCATCTGGCCGCCCTGCCGGCCTCGGTGGTGACGCTGGTGCCGGCTTATCGTTCCTACCGCTACTTCGTCGTCGGTGATGAGATCTGCATCGTCGAGCCGAGCACTTACGAGATCGTCGACGTTATCTCGTCCAAGGGCACGGTGGCTCAGAACCGCGGCTCCGCAACGCACGCTGGCCTGACGCTGTCGGCACAGGAACGTCAGATCGTTCTTCGCGAAGTTGACCTCAAGAGCGGCGACAACAGCACTCTGGGCCTCGGCGCCATCAGCGAAGGGTCGCCGGTGCCGCGCAATGTCGAGATCATCGACATGCCCATGACCGTCGTGGAGCGCGTGCCCAAGCTCGATGGCTACAAATACTTCGTCGCCGAGCAGCGTGTCGCGATCGTGGACCCGCGCGCCCAGCGGATCGAACTCGTGATCGAGGCCCACAGCCGCTGAGAAACTGCAAGAGCTGCAGAGCTTGCCGAATGCGCCGGGTGTTCCCGGCGCATTCTTTTGCTAAGGCTTTGGTTGATGGCCCCATTTCTGTCTGAAACTCCTGCTCGGTTCCACCCTGGAACAGAAGGAGGGGGAATTGCGGAAAGAGGCGCATCTCAAAGTGTGCATCGCTCTTGCAGCCGCTGCGGCTTGCCCTGTGTCAATGGCTGCGGCAAAACCTTCGATTGAGGTGCAGCGCGACGGTCGTGTCTCAATCTCGGGTCGTGATGTCTCCTGCAAGCGCAACATCAGGACCATCCTGGATCCACGCCTGCCGAACCTCGGCATAGCCACGCGCAATTTGCTCGTGATGAATCCGGCGCTTCTGAACCGGCAGCCGGATACGGTACGGCTTTTTGTGTACCACCACGAATGCGGCCATCACCACGTGGGCGGTGACGAGCTCGGCGCCGATTGCTGGGCCGTGCATGCGGGCGTGGAAGCGGGGTGGCTCGAGGCTCGCGGGCTTCCTGAAATCTGTCGCTCATTCGGCAATGCGCCTGAGACCGATACGCATCCGGCGTCAGCGCGCCGTTGCCGCGCACTTCGGGTTTGCTTCGACAAGGCGGTCGCAACCGTGCGCGCGCGCTCCAAGCCAGAGGTAAAGCTCGTGCGCGCCCCGTCGCTCGTACACGAAGGTTACCTGTCGCGCTGAAGCTGGCTGCGGCTGCCGGCGTCAGCTTGGCTAAGCGGACGTGCGCTTTTGGACTTCTATTTCGGGGAATAGAGCAATTTTTCTGCCGCTCGCAGCGATGCATTTTCAGCGATTGCTGGTATCCAAATGCGTGGCGGACCTTCCCCTGCCAGCAAAGGACCGCCGGCTCCGCGCGACAGGAGCCTGAGACGAGAGCAGCTTTCGTCCCACTGCTCTCGTCTTTCTCTGCTTCGAAAGTCGAAGTTTTCGAAGCGCAGCCCGGAACACCTCCCCATCTCTCACGTTGTCAGGGCAAGTGGTTGCCGAGCCTCGAGGCCGGTGATTTCAGTGAAGAGAGCTGGTTCCCTCCCTCTCCACTGCGGAGCGGTGCGCCCCCCTCGCACCGCTCCTTTTCATGTGCGAGACCCCATGGCCTCAGAGCCGGTACAATCCCCGTCCGCCACGCCGATGTCTCTCGCCCGGCGCCTGCTCACGCGCCTGGGGTCAATGGCAGCTCGGCCCATGGCATTTGCTATCGTAGGCGCATACGGCTCCGCCTGGGCGCTCTTCTCGCGGGAGAGTATCGGTTGGCATGGCTTCGCGACTTTGGCGACCTGGTTCGTCGCGCTTTTCATCCAGCGCGCCGAGCACCGTGACACGCAGGCGCTGCATGCGAAACTCGACGAGCTCTTGCGGGCGCAGTCTCGGGCCCGCAACGCGCTGACACATATAGACGCGGCAGAGCCCGAGGAGATCGAGGCGCATCGTGAGGTCGAGCGCCGCCGGGATTGAGCATCAAGGTCCCTGGTCGGGCCGCAACACGTTCCGGGAGATGACACGGCCTGCATTCGCCGCCTGCGAAAGAACGGTGCGCCAGTTCCAACCACTCGCTGCCCGCAGGCAACGTTGCAGGCGAGATCGCTTCGCCTCCGGCAATGCATCGAGGACAGCGGCCCAAAGCGCGTCGATGTTGTAACGCTCGGTGTCGCTGCGCACGGGGATGATGCGCTGGACAGGCAGCGCGAGATCATCCGCAATCGCCTCCATCGCTGCCCGGATGTTCTTCGCCTTGGTCGTCGAGGCGTTGACGAGATCGATAGGCGGGCTCCATTCCGCGAAGGGGCGCATTCTGTCGATATGCGTAAGCGCGATGAGCAGAGGCGGCACGATCTGGCCCTTGTCGCGAAAGCTTGCCCGTAGCGCGTCGAGCGTCGCCCGGTCGAGCGCGCGCGCAGCCCGTGTCGCAGCCACCGTCCAGATGACCATGTCACTATTGCCGATTGCCCCAAGCAGCTCCGCCACCTCTTTCGGATCTGGATCGACACCGGGGGTATCGATGATCATCGCCTCCGGCAGTCCCTCGCGCGCAATGCGATACGCTGTGAATCGGTCCGTTGAGGGAAGCACGTCGACGATCGCATCGATGCTACCTGTGAGCGCATTGATCAGCGAGGATTTGCCGGCGCCGCTCTGCCCGGCCACGAGGATCCGGATCGGTTCTGCCGCTACCTCCGCCAGATGCACGCTGTCGCGTGCGGAAGCCTCCGTCACGTGTTGTGCCAGACGGGCACCGCTGACGCGCAGGCTGCCGCCGTAAAGATCGATCGCCGCTTTGCCCACTTCCTTGACGAAGGCTTCCGTGAGCCTTCGCGCTACGTGCTCCCGCCCCATGTCGTAAATTTGCCGCGTGTACCTCTCCCGCAGCTCCTGCGTGGCAGCCGAGATCGGGTTGACCAGGCGGATCAAGCGCCACAGGTCGTAGCCCTTCTCGATGATGGGGATGGCCGTGCGCCAGCCATAGATCCACATGATCTGCGCTACGGTGATGCGGTCGCCGAGAGGCAGGCTCGTCTCCGCGAAGTGCCGCAGCCCCGCACTTGCTTGTTCGATCACGGCGAACGCTTCAGGAAGCGTGAAGCGCAGCAGCGGGTCGCTGTGGTCGGGGTGCATACGCTTGGCGACGAGCGTCACCGTTTCGAGCCCGAGCCCCAGCAACTCTTCACGACCCGCAAGCCTCGACGTATCCGCAGTTCGCGCCAATTCCAGAACGTCCTTCCAGGCTTCTTCCTGTCGGGCGTTCCAGATGACCTTTGGCACATCCTCCGGCTTCGCCGTCTCCTGGGTCTCCGCCAGCGGCAGCATAATGCGCCGCAAGACCACGAACGCGATGCTGACGACGACAAACGTCGCAATGGCCCAGTAGATCACATAGCCGTTCTGCCAGAGCCAGAGCGAGCCGAGCGGCAGCAGGCTTAACGCCGGCAGTAATAGCGCAAGGCCGAGCAGAACGAGGTTGGGCACGCCTGATCGCTTGCTCGGAGTTTGCGGGGGTCGAGAGCCGCCTGCAGCGGTCATTGCCGCGCATCCTTCAGGGTTCCGGTTTCCAGATGGTGCTCCTTCGAGAACGCAAAGGCTTCCGACAGTGCGGTCTTGTATACGCGGGCAATCTCCTCTGCGCGCACCGAGCCCTGCCGACGCGTGAGATAGTAGGCGGCGGCCTTGCCCATCGCGAAAGTGGTGGCGAAGCTCGCGGCCGCGGCGGCGGCTGCACCAACTGTCTGCCCGTACACCGGCACCAATTTCACGAGCTGTCGCACGCCAAAGCCTGAAGCGACGCGCAACAGCGTGCCGGCACCGAGCGCGCCCGCGAATTCCGCCATCGCCTTTCGATCCCACTCGCGGTCGAAGAGTTGCGCGACCTTGCGCAGCATCGCGGCCTGGACCATCGGCACCACGGCAACGCCCGCCACCGGCACCGCGTCGCTCGCGCCCGCCGCCAAGGCATAGCCCATGATGTAGGGATCGGCCGCCTTCGAAGACGCTTTTCCCTCCCCGGTCGGAAGCTCCGCAAGGACGGCGCTGACGGCGGCGGGTGCCGCCGCCACCAACGCTTCAATCAGCACCGAGCGACCATAGTCCGCGGGCTCAAGGCCGTCCGAGGGAAGCGTGAAATCGATCGGCACGAAATGCAGCGCCGCACCGCCTTCGAGATCCTTGAACAGAGAGCACTGGAAATCCAGCGCCCGCCGGAGCGGATGTTCGTTGTCGCGTGAAGGCGCGCCATCGAAGGGGTAGGGAAGCGCGTGGCTCTCGCCCGTGCGGTAAAGCTCGTGCAGGCTCGTTTGCGCCACCACGATTGGCCATTCCGGATGCCGCTTGCGCACTGCCCGCAATACAGACAGCACGGGCTGCTGCTCCATGTCGGCCACCTTCATCACGGCCAGCACGAGGTGCGAACGATCCTCGCAGAAGGCGATGTCGGCCTCGGGTGCGTACCCCACCTCGCCGACGCCACGCGTGTCGAGAAAGCGGATGATGGGCGCTTCCTTCGGGAAGTCGAACACGCGCGATGTCTTGGTGCAGGCCTCGAATCCCTGGCCGACCTCGGCCTCGGTGGAGCGCGTCAGCGTCCGGACGATCGAACTCTTCCCGCTCTGCACTTTGCCGACCAGCCAGACGACCGGGGCAAAGGCGCGGGCACGGGCAGCAATGTCGTCGGCGCGCTGGGCGCCTTGTTGCGGTTCATCTTGCATTTCGCCTCGGCAGCTTCGACGGCCTCCATATAAATAGGAAACCGCTGGCCTAGGCCAAGGTTCTCGGCAAAACGTCAAAATGAAGCGGCTTACAGCCCTTCCCTCTGTGCCAGCACCTCGTTCAAGGCCTGTTCCACAGTCTCGAGCAGGTAGGGCTTGCGCAAGTGCGCCGCGGCCGGGAAGGCGTCCACCACTGGGTGCGTTTCGTAGCCGGTCGCGAAGACGAAGGGGATCCCACGTTCCTCGAGCGCCAATGCGACGGGACCCACGCTCTCACCCGCGATGGAGATGTCGAGCAGGGCTGCATCGAAATCGAGCCGGCTGGCGCTCTCTATCGCGCCCGGCAGCCGACATTCGGCCGCCACCACGCTGCACCCGAGCTCGGACAAGCCTTCCTGCAATGACAGTAGCAACAACGGCTCGTCCTCCACCAGAAGAAGACGCTTTGCTTGCAGACACATGGTGCCCCTTTGGCAAACGGGTTGGACAAAAATGCCAATTTCTAACCGGCTGGATCGCAGCGCTGAGATGCAAGTTCAACCAAAAGGCTAACATCTCGGAATTCAGGAGCAAGTTCATCCTCGGGCCAAAATCAGACAACGCCCAATGCTTTGCCGTTCCCACTGCTCAAGCTCGAGCAAAATCTCAAAGTTCGAGGGGGAACCAATTGCTCGTCGCCTGCATTAGTTCGCTATGCCAGCGGATTTCCCTCAATTCGCTGCAGCGGCCCGTCGCGATCCCCCCGACATTGGCCGCGGCAAGAGCGGCGTTAAGGCCTTCTCCCCTGGGCTGCCGCTCTTGCCCTTTCCAGCTTTTCTGCCCGGTCGGAACAAGCCGGCAACAACCACGTTTGCCGGCAAGTACTCAGCACGGAGTAATGGGATGTGGGGCTTGGTGTGGGACGAGGTGCGGGAGGTTGCATGGCTAGCGTCTCTTATTGCAGCGCTTTCCGTTCTTGGCATGGGTGTGGCGCTGGCGCTCGTCGTCACGTGACCCTCTCCGCACATTGACGCTCCATCAAGCGTAGACACGGGAACGAAGCGCCCGGCCCTTCGTTGTGCGCGCGACGGCGTAAATCAGCTGTCTGACGATCACAACCCGGGAGTACGGCTTCAATGACTGTCATCAGCAGTGCGACAGGGAGCGCCGCGACGGCGGAGCGCCCCGCATCTTCCAGTTTCGTGGAATGGGGAGCAATCATCGCCGGAGCCGTTCTCGCGGCATCGATTTCTCTTGTGCTCATCACCTTCGGGACAGCCTTGGGGTTGTCAATGACCTCGGCTTGGCCGGACTCGGGCGCGTCGTCTAAGTGGACTTTGTCCCTCGCCGCGTTCTGGGTGCTGGCGCAGCAGATCGGCGCCTTCCTCGCCGGTGGCTATGTCGCCGGTCGCATGCGGCAGCGGCCTGAACTGCGCTCGAACGAAACCGAGTTCCGCGATGGTATTCACGGTGGCCTTGTCTGGGCGGTAGGTGTCGCGATCGGCGCGATGTTGGCAGCCTCGGCAGCATCGACCGTCGCTCGCGTTGGTGCCGAGGCCGGCCGTGCCGCGGTAAGCACCGCATCCCAGAATGCAGGCCAGATGGCCTATTTCGCTGACATGATGTTGCGCCCGAACACCGCAACGCCGCAGCAGGGCCAACCCAACCAGCCCGCAGGTGCGCAGCCGCCTCCTGCGCAGGCACAGCCCATCCCGCAGGAAACGCGTGCCGAGATTGGACGCGTTCTAACCCGTGCGGCCGTCAATCGAGAACTGAGCCAGAACGATCGCAACTACTTGGCATCCCTCGTGGCCCAGCGCACCGGTCTCAGCCAGGACGAGGCTCAGCGCCGCGTAACCGATACCTTTAACGAGATGGAGCGCACCGTTCGTGACGCGGCCGACAAGGCGCGGCATGCCGCAGCTCTGGGCGGGTTCATAACAGCAGCCAGCATCGTGATCGGCTTTGCCGCAGCATGGTGGGGCGCAATCCGGGGCGGCCACCACCGGGACAACAACTTTGCCCACACGGGCCTCTATCTCAGGTCCAGGCGTGTTCAGGAGTTTGAGCAGTGATACGCGATCTCGTCCTGTGGCTGGCTGGTGTGCCGATATTCGTGATCATCCTGTTGCATCTCTTCGGAGCGCTGCACTAGACCAAGCGAAATCAAAAAAGGCCGGAGCATCGCTCCGGCCTTCTCGTTGAGAACAGGCTATCGTCAGCTCAGGCGATTGAACCAGTTGTCGACTTCGCTCTTTACCTGGTCCTTCGTATAGCCGTAGCGGGCCTGGATCTTGCCCTCGAGTTGCTCACGATTGCCGTCGATCTGGGTGATGTCGTCGTCGGTCAGCTTGCCCCACTGCTCCTTCACCTTGCCCGTCATCTGTTTCCAGTTGCCCTGCACGCGATCCCAATTCATGGCATTCTCCATCACTGCTTCAGCTGAAACGTTGGAAGTGGAAACCCGACTTGAGGTCTCGGCTCATTAACGCCACAGCCGTCGGTGCGTTCCACTGACGCTGCCGTCTGCACTCGATGCTTCCTCGGAACCTCGTCGCGCTCCTGGGCTTTTTCGCAAAATGCATCACGGAGACGATTATGAGCGCAGCGTGGAGATTGGAGATGCTGGCGGCCGCGGCGATGCTTTTCGCGCATGCCGCTTCTGCGCAAACCGTCACGCCGCAGAGAACGGACGCGCCCCCGCAGGCCGGGCGTCAACCGCCAGCGCATGCGTCCAACCACAGCCTTCCCGATAAAGCGTCGCTCATGGGGCTCGACGTGTTCTCCCTCGATCAAACGCGCGTTGGCCAGATTGAAAAGGTCGTGTCTACGCCCGAGGGCCAGGTCGAAGCGGTTTACGTCAAGACCGGCGGCTTCCTTGGCATAGGCGGGAAGCTTGTGTCGGTGCCTGCCGACAAGCTCTCTATGCGGGGCAAGATCGTTCAGCTTTCGCTCAGCTCGGAAGAGCTGAACAGGCTGCCGGAAGCGAAGGACGGATCCTGATCCGCCGAAGCATGGTCCGCCTAAGGACAGTGGAACCATCGCAAGCTCTGCCGGTTGATGGCAAAACCTCAACCGTTGTCACGTGGAGAGTGTCGTGGACAGCATTATCTACCTTGTCGGGCTCGTCGTAATCGTGATGTTCATCCTCGGTGCGCTCGGCTTGCGCTGACAAGGACATGATAGGAACGCTGCCGCGCTCGCTGGAAGAACTCAACGCGCTGATCGTTGCATCCCCGCCCTTCGTTCCGGGAAGCTCGCGCGCTGTTCTCGGTGAGGGCCCTGTGGGGGCGGCGTTTGCGTTGGTCGGCGAACAACCGGGCGACTGGGAGGACGTCGAGGGCAAGCCTTTTGTGGGGCCTGCCGGCAAAATCCTCTCCAAGGCTTTGCAGAAAGCCGGCATCGAGCGCGGCAGCTGCTATGTCACCAACGCGGTCAAGCACTTCAAGTATCAGCAGCGCGGCAAGCGGCGCATTCACCAGAGGCCGACGCAGGGCGAGGTTCGCCACTATCGCTGGTGGCTGGAGCTCGAGCTTTGTTTCGTCAGTCCGCGTGTCGTGGTTGCCATGGGCCGGACGGCTGCCTCGGCCCTGCTCGATCGCGCGGTCTCCATAAAGGAAGTGCGCGGGCCACTGATGCTCGCCGAGCGGCGTGGCTTCGTCACGGTGCATCCATCCTCGTTGCTCCGCCAGGTGTCCGCGGAGGAGCGGGCCATCGCCTACGATGCCTTCGTCAAGGATCTGCAGCAGGTGCGCCAGATGGCGGCGCAGTGAATTCGGCTCCGGGAGAGCGGCGCCTCGGTCCGGGCTTTTTCCCGGCTCTCACGCGCTTCAGCATCCGAAGCACGGCGCGCTCTTCGGGCGGCAATCCGCTGCCCTGCGCAGCGCCTCCCACGACAGGCGGCAGCGCACCTGCAAGATAGCTCTCGATGATGAGCGGATGCACGTAGCACTTGCGGCAGATCGTGGGCGTATTGCCGAGCTTCTGCGCCACAGCCTCGATGGCCTGCTTCACCTTCATCTTCGCTTGCGTCTTCGTCTCGAAGGGCCCGGTTGCAGTCAGTGCCATTGCCGCGAGCACGGTTCCGGCCCAAGTGCGGAAGTCCTTGGCGGTCACGTCGGGCGAGGAAATCTCGCGCAGGTAGTCGTTCACCTCCGATGACGACACGGTGCGGATCTGGCCGTCGTCATCGCTGTACTGGAACAGTTGCTGGCCGGGCAGATCTTGAAGAGCGCGTACGATTCGCGCGATGCGACGGTCTTTCACCTGCAACTTCCATACCTTGCCGCTCTTGCCCTTGAAGTGAAATCGCAGCGCATCGCCGGCGATTTGAACATGCCTGTTGCGCAGCGTGGTGAGCCCGAAGCTGCCGTTCTGCCGCGCGTATTCGTCGTTCCCGACGCGGATCAGCGTCCGGTCGAGAAGATTGACGACGGTCGCGAGCACCCTTTGCCGGTCGGCACCGCGCCGCGCCATGTCACGCAAGACACGCGCGCGAATTTGCGGCAGCGCGAGAGCGAATTCGATCATGCGATCGAACTTGTGCTCGTCCCTCACCTGCCGCCAGTCCGCGTGATAGAGGTATTGCTTGCGGCCCTTCGCATCGCGGCCGGTTGCCTGGATGTGGCCGTTCGCATCCTCACAGATCCACACTTCGCTCCACGCCGGCGGGATCGCCAGCTTGCGCACGCGCGCGAGAACGGCTTTGTCGGTCACGACACGGCCGTGCCCGTCGAGGTAAGCAAAGCCCTTGCCTGCGCGGCGGCGTCGATAGCCGGGATTGATGTCGGAGACGTAGGTCAGGCCGGCAGTGCGGGCATGCGCGATTTCAGGCGCGACATCGGTCATTCAACACGCGGCATCCCGATGGATTTAACTGAAGGCCAAACGCGCGCGCAGACGTTGCCGTTCCGGAGCCAAGCTCAACCAAGCGGAATGTCGATGCCGAGCCGCGCAGCGCCTTCCTGCCAATACTCCGACAGGAGTGGATCTTTCAGAAGGTATGTCGGCGTGGGGGATTCCCTTCGCTCCCGCGCCATCTCCACTGTTGCCGGCCAGTCTTCAGGTTCCGCATCGCCGCGTCCCACCCAGAGAAGGGCCACCAGCTCCGCCTGCTGCCGCTCGTTCAGGCCCTGCAACTCCCGGATCACCTCCATGCGGGAAAGGTCGCCCGGCTCCTCTTGCAGCACGTCGAGCATCTGGTCGTCGGTGGGATTTGAGCCCGATTGCGGATCGACGAGCCCTTCACGGGCTTCCAATCCGCGCAACTTCACGATGAGGCGCGCGAGGTAATCGCCGGAAATGGAAAGCTCGGCCGGGTTCTGGGTGTCTGTCATGCGACGCAGGCTCTCTTGCTCACGTTGCTTTCTTGGAAGTGTCTTCCGGACCAGCAGGAGACGACACGCCATCGCCGCCTCCCCCGCCATAGCCCTTGCTAAAGCCCTCTCCGCCATGGCCAGGCTCGTGTCCCGCGCGACTTTTGTTGCGGGCGTGGCCGGGGTCGGCCTTGGCCGTTCCCGCCAGAGTCTTCTTGCGCTCCCGGTCGTCCGCCTGGTTGGCGATGCGGTCACGGTCCACCATCTACTTGCTCGCCCCCAGCTTGTTGCAGAATTCCTGGAACTGCTCCTTCGTCCAGCGAAGGGTGTCGTTCCATCCCTTGCGGCATTCAGCGATTGTGGGGTTCACCACGATTGTCGCACCTGGCTTCGCCTGCGGGTTCGGCGGCGGTGGGTTGGTGGGCCCCGGAGTGGGGCTCGTTTGCGCAACAACCGTCGTGGAAGTCACGGCAAGCAGGGCAAGACCGGCAATTGAATGCCGCGCGTGCTTCGGGAACGGCATGATCGTCTCCTCTTGGGAAAGCCTGTCGCGAGGCCTTCACCGCTGCCTAACTCCGTGCCGCGCTGGCGCGTTCCGGCACGGCGCGAACGGAACCCTCACCGTGAGAGGCGCGTTTTCCTTCGAAGAGCGAAGGGGACCCGAGTGCCGAAAGCAGAAACCCAGCATACGCTACCCGTCCACGGGGCAGGCGTTCTACCGAGCGTGACCGTCGACAGCTACAACCTCGAGATCGAGGACAAGGACGGCTTTATCGGAGATCGCGCCAGCAAGGGCGCTTTCGCGCGCATCCTTGATGACGTGCGCAAGACATTGCGCAAAACCGGCGATGATCCCTTCGGAGATGTTGCCAGTGACGAGCTTAGCAAGAAAAAGCTGGATCTTGCTTTCCGCGAAGGCGACGCCGACACGGCTGCCGTCGTGCAGACGGCCGTTGAGCAGTTTGCCGGCGAGCTCGCCACCGTTATTAAGCGCTATATGCGCCTGAAGGCCTGGCGCGATACCGAGGCAATCGTTGTCGGCGGCGGCTTCAGCGGCGGCCGCATCGGCGAGCTTTCCATCAGCAGGGCTGAAATTCTGTTGCGCGCTGAAGACGTGGCCATCGATCTGCGTCCGATCCGCAACGACCCCGACGAAGCCGGCCTTATCGGCGCCGCACACCTTCTTCCCGCCTGGATGCTGGAGGGCAAGGAGGCCATGCTCGCAGTGGACATTGGCGGCAGTAACATTCGCTGCGGCGTTGTGGAGTTCAACCTCAACAAGGCGAAAGATCTCTCCAAGGCGAAAGTCGTGGATATGAAACTGTGGCGCCACGCGGAGGAAGAGTCGCTGAAGCGGGATGCGGCCGTCTCGGAGCTGATCGGCATGCTCAAGGCGCTGATCAAGGACCATGACCAGCTCGCCCCCGTGGTTGGCATCGGTTGCCCTGGCGTGATCGAGGCCGATGGCTCCATCGACCGTGGCGCGCAGAATCTGCCCGGCAACTGGGAAAGCGAAAGCTTCAACTTGCCGTCCTGCATCCGCGACAGCCTTCCGGAAATCCAGAAACACGAAACCTTGGTGGTCATGCACAATGACGCGGTAGTGCAGGGGCTGAGCGAAATCCCCCGCATGGCACAGGCCAGGCAATGGGGCGTGCTCACCATCGGCACCGGCTTGGGCAATGCCCGCTTTACCAATCGCTCTCACGAAAAGGAAAAATCCCGCTGAATTTCTGGAAGCCCCTGCGCATCCAACCCCTTGACCGGCGCGTTGACGGTGTACCCCACTTCCACTTACAGCAACGGAGTTATTGCCATGGGTCTTTTCAGCAAAGACATCCAGACGATGGACGATCTCTTCATGCACACGCTGCAGGATATCTATTACGCCGAGAACAAGATCGTGAAATCGTTGCCCGACATGATCAGCAAGGTCACCAACCCGCAGCTCAAGCAAGGCCTCCAATCGCATCTGAGCGAGACGCAGCAGCATGTCTCACGGCTCGAGCAGGTGTTCCAGATGCTGAACGTGAAGGCCTCTTCGGTCGATTGTCCCGCAATCGACGGCATCCTGGAAGAGGCCGACGAGGTAAGCTCCGAGGTGGAGGACAAGAACGTGCTCGACGCCGCCATCATCGCCTCTGGCCAGGCCGTGGAGCACTACGAGATCACCCGCTATGGCTCGCTCATTGCTTGGGCGAAGGAAATGGGTCGGCGCGACGTCGCTGATGTGCTTGCCCGCACGCTTGAGGAAGAGAAGGCTGCAGACAAGAAGCTGACCATGGTTGCAGAGCAGCGCGTGAACGTGGCCGCCCAGCGCGCCCAGTGAATGCGCGTCTGCGTGGCCGGCGTTGCACACCTTGGGCTGAGGGGAGCTAGTCTTCCCTCGGCCCTTACATTGCCGCCGATGCGTAGTCGATGAGTAGATGTGCGAAATTCAAATGGAAGCAGGCGCCCCTTACGGTGCGCCTGCCCTTGCTCATCAAACTTCGCTATTAGCGCCGCCCGCGTGATCCACCGCCGCCGCCACCACGACGGCCGCGATAGTCATCGTCATCGTCCGAGCGGCGTCGGCTCTCCCACCCTCTACGCGAGGCTTCAGAGTGGCCTTCCGGATCGCCGAACCAGCCAGAATCACCATGATCGGAACGCTCCCAACCGCGGCGCGAAGCCTGCGAATGGCCTTCGCGATCACCAAACCAGCCGGACTCGCCATGATCTGGATTCTGCCAGCCGCGGCGCGAGGCCTGTGAGTGGCCTTCCGAGTCACCGAACCAGCCGGAATCGCCATGGTCAGGATTGTCCCAGCCCCTGCGGGCCGCTTGCGAATGGCCTTCCGAGTCGCCGAACCACCCGCCCTGGCTCCGACCACTGCGGCTGCCGCCGCCCGAGCGACCACGCGAACTGTAGCGCTCGTCCTCGTAGTCGTCCTCGTATCGGCCGCCACCGCCACGGCGATGCTCCCAACCGCGACGCGCGGCTTCCGAATGCCCACGGGGGTCGCCATGCCAGCCGCGTTCGTCGTCGTCCTCATGCCGTCCGCCACGGCTCGAGGAGGACCGCCCACGAGAGGAGTATCCACCGCGGCTTCCGCCGCGCCGGTCATCCTCGTCCATGAAACGGCCCTGCTCGTCTCTCTCTCTTTCCTGTCCACGCATCGGCATCTGATACTCCTTCTCACTGCTTCCACCCACGCCGCGGAGGTAGCGGGGCGATAGAATGCTGAACTCCTCCTCCGCTTCTTGCTCTGAACGGGAGATCTCCTCCTTGAGAGATCTTCCCAATGACATGCTGTCGAGGCCCGCCCGCTTCGCCTTCGCCAGAAGGCTTCTCTCTTCGAGGCGCGCGAGCCGCGGCACCATCTCGCAGAACACCTTGATCTCGCTGTTGAGTACGTCGTCGCCTTCCTCGCGCTGCATCATGTTGCGCACGAGGACGAGGCCGAGGTCGCGTTCGATTTCCGCCTGGTGCAGCGCGCCTGCGTCGACGCCCGCTTGCTCGAGCATCGGAAACACGATCTCGGCTTCGAGCCGCGCGTGTTTGAGCCAATCCCGGCACAGCTCCCGCAGGCTACCCATCTGCCCCTGGCCGTTGCCGCCCTTGGCGACCTTCTCGGCCAACGCCTTGAGCTCCTTGTGCTGCGCGCGGAGCAGTTCAAATCCGTCGTCGCGGTTCTGGTCCTTGGCCGTTGCCTGCGCCTTGGCCGATGTCCGAGATGTGCGTGAAGAAGTCGCCTTCTTGGCGGTCGTATTGCCCGATGTCTTCAAAGGCATGATCAATTCCGCATGTGACGATTGAAGGTGCGAATGCTCGAGATGTAGAGGCTTCGTGTGCCTAACTCGGGTTCCTCGAACACGTTCCCGTCACTGCCGCGCAACTGCGCACTGATCGCGCTGCATTTTAAACACCGAAGTTCTTCTGCAAACTGCACCAGAAACATCGAATAAACGACAATCCGTGGGCAGATAAAGAAAAGAACGGAGGAATATTCCAGTGCCGCCACCGCTTGAACGGGAGCACTGCAAAGCCGTCTCGAGTTTCGAATAATCACACTCTCTTGTTGTTGTACTCTCGGTCAAGACGCGCACCCCGCATGCTTCAGACGAAGGTGCATTCCTCGCAAGGCTCCACGTGGGCATGGGCATTATTTTTATGCCCCGCCCGGCCCACGACGGCCAGGGACAAGCCTTGCCACATGGAGAACGCATGCAGGAATAGCGGCGAGAGGGCTTGTGTCGCTTATCTATTTCTGCTTGTGCCCCTCGCCGCGTTGCGCCGCCTCGATGTCTTCCTTGTGGATGACTGGCGCTTGCCGGTCTGTTGGCTTGTTCTGCGGCTCCGTGCCGGTGGCATCGCCAAAGCGCGGTGTATCGCTTGCAGGAAAGGTTTCCTTCACGGCCTTGTCGATCTTATCTTCTTTGGCACTCTGCTGCTTCTTTTCCGTCTGCATGTGCACCTCCTTCATGCAGCGGGCCGCACGAGGCGGCCCGCCATTATCTGCCACGTGACGACCCACCTTATTTGCGGGGCATCGTGTCGGACGAGTTGTTGTTCGTCGGACCACCCATTCCGGTCCCCGTGCCGGTGCGATTGTTGGTGTTCGAGGCCGTATCGGCCCCCCAAGAGTTCGTTACGCGATCGTACCGCAAGCCCTGCGCCGCCTTCAGTTGATCCTTGTTGGCATCCATCGTCAGGTACACCTTGCCGTCGCGCACTGTACGCTTGATGGAGTCGAACGGTACGGCAACATTCTTCTCGCCAATCCCGAGGAAGCCGCCAACGCCGAGAATAGCGACAGAGGCTTTCTTCTGCTGGTCGATGAGCACGTCACTGATGTCGCCAATCTTGTTGTTGGCGTTGTCGTAGACGGCCTGGCGATACCAGTCGCTCAACGCCATGTTGCTTGCCGGGATGTTGGTCAAGGCGCCCGCGTTATTGGGCGCCGCAGCAGACGGCGCATTCGGTGCCGTGCCTGGGGTGGTGGGCGTTGTAGTCTGGGCAAAAGCCGGAGTCGCCAGGATCATGGCGAGGGCGGTGGCCGTAAGAATACGCTTCATTTTAAACCTCCTTTGTTCGAGTGAGGAGCCGAGCTGCGCTGTCGAGAAGGGTGAAGCGGCGCAGAGTGCGGCTCCATCGCGCGTGCTCCCAGGGGAGCATGGCGACATGGACTGATGAAAAACTTCAGCACGGGCTTGCGGTTCGCTGGGTCGCTGCAAAAAAAAGAACCTCCCAACGTGGAACGGCAGCACCAGAGGCGCTGCCGTAATGATTGCGGCGCTAAGGCACACAGCTAGACGACGGGCTCCCGCGGGAGCGGCCGAGCAAACGCCTCCTGTTCGTTTCCGGCCGCGTCCTCTTGCGGCCAGAACAGCATTCCGATGAGCATCAGCAGCACGACAAGCGAGAAGTTGCGGCCCAGAAAGCGCATGATGCCCAGCGCAGAAAGCGGTCCGGCCGAACTCGTCAGGAGCGTGCCCACGAGTGCGATCGGAAGCTGCACGGCCGCCTGAGCTGCCGCGCTCGAGGCGAGGGCTTCCGTATCATGCTGTGCCGCCTTCTCCGCCTCGTCCTCTTCCTTCTTCTCGCGCCAGCCCTCGGCCACGATGCCGATCACTGCGATCATCGCGAATCCGCCTGCCACCATCCAGTACGCGGCAACCGCCCCGAAGTGATTGACGAGCTGCACTGTGATGGCCGCGATCGCGAAGGCGATCGCAATCACGAACAGCACGCCAATGACCGCGCGCGTGGCATAGCGGGTGATGATTTCCGCTATGGCAGACTTCGCGTCGTTGATCAGCCCTTTGAACACGGGTGCAACTCCTTCGTATCGAGCCCGATGACCCTTCAGGAATTATGATTTCCAGAGCGCGCCGAGCACGAACCCGACAGCTGCAGCAACCGCCAGTGTCGCCATCGGTTGGTCACGCATAGACCGGTTGAGAGCCGTCTGCATATTGCCCGCGACTTCCTGCATGCGTTCGCTGGCTTCGCGGCCCTGGTCCGCCACGCGATGAGCGACATTCTCGACGCTGCTCGCGACCTGGTTGAACTGGTCGGTCGCTTTGTCGGCCATCTTGTTGAACTGCTCGACGCCCTTTTCCTTGACGTCGTGCAGCGCGCTGTTGGGATCCCGGGAAGTGCCCGTTTGCATATTGCCGGACTGTGCCATTCATAAAACTCCTTAGCTGAAGCTGTCTGCCATCAACGCGGTCCATTGGTAATGGTTCAATCGGGAAGATCGGGTTTCTCCTCGCCGAACGTGTCACTCAGAAGAGTTCTGCTCGCCATCAGCAGCGGTACTGCCAGAAACGCGCCGATGGGGCCCCACAGCCATGTGGAGAAAGCGATCGCCAGAAACACGGCGAAGGGATTGAGTTCGAGGCGGCGGCCCATGATTGTCGGCGTGATGAATTGCCCCTCGATGGTCACCAGTGCGAGGAAAGCGAGCGGCGCCACAGCGGCCTGCGTCAGCGTCGGGAACGTCAACAGTCCCACCACCGAGAGCGTGCCGATGACAATGGCAGGGCCGATGTAGGGCACGTAATTCAGCACTCCGGCCAGCACGCCCCATAGCAATGGATTGGGCAGTCCCGAAAACCATGTGATCACCACCGTAGCGATGGCGAGACAGCTGTTCACGATCGTGAACGTGCCGAAATAGACGGACATGTTCTCGTCGATCTCAGTCAGCTTTTTCAGCAGCGCCAGGCGCGCGTCGCGATTATGGACGAGCCGCACCACCACATTTCGGAAGCGCTTTTGGTAGACGAGATAGAACAGCAGCGCCCCGATGAATAGCATCGCCTGGCTCACCGCCGGAGTTAGCGTCGAGAATATTGTGTCCACGACGGACGTCGTCTGCTGCTCGACCTTGATCGCGGGCTGGTCCGGGGCTGCGATGACGTTGATGGAGCGTTGCAGATCCTTGAGTATGGACAGGGGCTCGTTCATGCTCTGCAGCTTCGCCTTGATAAGCGTCCCAAGTTCCGAGGCACGGCCGAGCCAGTAGGTGACAGGCGTTGTCAGCAGGAAAAGCAGGCTCACAAACAGGAGAAGAAGAAGCAACGTAACAACGATCGATGCCGCCACCCGAGGCACACCGCGATCCGACAAGAACGATACGAGCGGCAGCACGATCGTTGCGATGGCCCAGGCGAGCAGCACCGGCACGATCACCGGCTTGGCTACGTACGCGCACCACAGCACCGCGATCACGAAAAGCCCTACGGTGGCGATCTGGCTCAGCCAAAGCAGCGTATATTCCAGATTGTCGGTGCCGCCCTTTTCCGCATCCTGCTGCAAAGGTGGCTTGGGCCGTGCCGCTCGTGCATCGGACGTCGCAGCGGTTGGCGGCTGGCTCTGCTGCATCTTCGCCTCCAAGTGCTGCTCGTCCTCACGACAAGCTTTGCTGCGCGGGTCAACGTCGCGCTGCGAAGGCAAGTTCCTGAAGCATCACTTACGAGAACGTCGCTCGAAGACTTTTGTGAAGGAGACAGGGCAGTCGAGATCGAATTGAGAATCTAAGAAGCAACGCAATAAAAGAATAGCATTGCGCTTCTCGTCGTTGACCGCGGCGCTCTCCTGTCTAGGATCGCGTGAGACGGTGGATCGTTCCAATCGAAGAGGGATGGGGATTTGAAGAGTCGTCGCGCGGCCCTGGGGGGCTTTTGCTTTTTTGCGCTCGCAGTTGCAGCCATGCCCGCGCTTTCGCAGGACGCGTTATCGCGGTTCCGCGGCAGCGACGGGTTCAAGCTCCTTAGGCTTGACGGCAACTTTGTCCGCTGGGACAAGCCCAACGATGCTGGAGACCTCATACTAACGTATCGAGTGCTCGATGAGTTCCAGGCTTTCGAAGGCGCGCGCAACTGCCGTCGCATGACGGGCCTCAAGGATCTCGAATCCCGCTCGCATCTTGCCCACGCTCAGTTCCAGAAGGAGCTGCAGGCCGCGTTCAAGATGTGGGAGCAGGCGGCCGACCTGCGGTTCCGCGAGGCCGAAGCGGGTGAGAATCCAAATATCGTCATTGGTGCGCAATCAGATCCTGAAGGATGGGCATTCGCCGACGTGTTCTACAATGCCGCCGCGCTTCAGGAGATCAAGCCGATCACGCGCGCCCTCGTCTGTCTCAATCCGCAGAAGCACTGGAAGGTAGGCTTCAACGGTGACCTCAAGGTCTATGATCTTCGCTACACGCTCGCGCACGAAATCGGCCACGCGATCGGCCTGGATCATCCCAATGGCGCCGGGCAGATCATGGGCTATCGCTACGAGGAAAGCTTTCGTGAGCTGCAGGAAGGCGACTTGAGCGGTGTCGCGGCAATTTACGGCGCACCGCGCGGTCATGACGTAGTGGTCACATCCTCCATTCCGCCCAAGCCTGCCGGTAGTGCCGTCGGAGACGAAATGACGTCGCGCGCCCTCAACCCGAAGTGACCGCAGGCCAAGCTCTGGCCGGTATCTTTGGATTGCGAAGTCGATTGAAGAAACGGCGCCGCATGGCGCCGTTCCCGTATTCTCGGTCGATCAGCTGCTCGGGGTCGCCATTCGCGGCGTCGCCGGCCGCCCCCGGATATCGAAGAACAGGGCCTGGCTGATCACCGCACGCACATTGTCGTGATGGAAAGGCTTCGTGATCAGGAACGTCGGCTCGGGCCGGGTGCCGGTGAGGAGCCTCTGCGGATAGGCTGTAACAAAGATCACGGGCACTGAGAAGCTGCGCAAGATCTCGTTCACGGCATCAAGGCCGGAGCTGCCATCTGCAAGATGGATATCCGCAAGCACCAGCCCGGGCTTCGCCTGGAAAATCGCGTCCACCGCCTGACGCTCCGTTCGGGCAATCTTCACCACCCTGTGGCCAAGATCGGTGACAAGCCGTTCCAGATCGAGCGCGATGAGCGGCTCGTCCTCAATGATGACCACGTCCGTTGCCATCTGCTTGGCGATCTCGCGGCCGGCCTCGTCGATGTACTGCTGGACCTCGGCCTCGCTGACGTCGAGCACCTGGGCGGCCTGCTGTGGCGTGAATTCTTCCACGGCTACAAGCAGAAACGCCTGCCGCGCACGCGGCGCCAGCGATTCCAGGTTGCGTTTGACGGCGTCGATCCCCGGATGCCCCTCCTCCGCCGAGTGGTTGTTGAGTTCGACCGAGTTCAAGATCTTCAGGAACGCCCGGTAGAGCGAGACCCGCGGCGGAAGATCCTCGGAGTAGACACTAGGGTCCGCGAGCAGCGCCTCGAGCGTCGAGACGACATAGGCATCTCCGCTCGACTGGCTTCCCGTGACGGCGCGCGCAAAGCGACGCAGATAAGGCAAATGCGGCGCGACCCGCTCAGAAACTGACATGTTTTCCCTCCAGGCTTATTGGCCATGCTGCCAGCCCAACAGCAACGCCGTATTGGGAACTCCGTTCCATGGTAGGGAACCAAACACGGCCTGCATAGTTTACAGGCCTGACTGCGGGGCGAGGGCACGGGGAGGGGAAACCCATGACGCTGAAAAACGAGAGGGGAGCAGGAATGAACCATCCTGACGCGCCGCCAAAGACGGATGATGCGCGACGGGAGCCAAGCCTGCGCATTGTCCATTCGGCCGACAAGCCGATCAAAGCCACTTCCAGTCCCCGGCCAGCCTGGGCCGCAAATTATACAAGACCATCCCCCGTGCCAGAAAAACGCGAAGCCATGCTCGACCGGGCGCTGCAAGCGCGCATAGGCGGCATGCTGCGCGATGTCTTTTCAGATCTTGCCGACGCCCCCGTTCCCGATCGCTTCGTCAAGTTGTTGGAAGCGCTCGAAGAAAAGGAGACGCCCAGTGAGTAACGAGCCTCTGCCCGTCAAGCAGGCCATGCTGCGTCTGATACCGAACCTTCGCGCCTTTGCCGTCTCTCTGTGCGGCGACATCGAGCGTGCTGACGATCTCGTGCAGGAAACGCTGCTGAAGGCCTGGGACCACCTCAGCAGTTTCCAGGAGGGTACCAACCTGCGCGCCTGGATGTTCACCATCCTCCGCAACACCTACTTTTCCGATTGTCGCCGCCGCCGCCGCGAAGTGGAAGACGACGGAAGCAAGGCGGCTGATCTGGCCGTGCATCCCGGGCAGGAGGGCTACCTTGATATGCAGGATTTCCGCCGTGCCCTTAACGGCCTGCCGCCGGATCAGCGCGAGGCGTTGATCCTCGTCGGCGCGGCGGGATTCTCATATGAGGAAGCTGCCAAGATCTCCAACTGCGCCGTAGGCACGATCAAGAGCCGCGTCAACAGGGCGCGGGCCAAGCTCACCGAAACGCTCGATGTCACCGCGTCCAGCGATTTCGGTCCCGACGCAGCTACCGAAGCCATCGTCGCGCGTGCGGGCGGGGGAGGCATGCGCCAATCCTGATGATGGGACCAAGGACAGCGCGGAGACAGCGGCGATGCGTCAGCGGGGCGAGGAGCGGGGGAAAAGCGTGTCACCGGCAACAGGACGACCAGCACCATCGCCTGCCGCGTCCGGCTCTGGCGGTAAGAACATCCACTCCCATATCGGGTCGCGGCTGCGCCGCATGTTCGATGAAGTTGTCGAGGAGCCCATCCCTGACAAGTTCAAGGCTCTCTTGGAGTCTCTCGAGAACAGGAAGCCATGACGCATCGCGAGACAAAGGCGCCCCGACGAAAAGCGGCCAGCGGTGGGATGCCGCCGGCCCTGCTCTTGTGCGAGATGTGACCGCCTTTCCAGCTCCAGGTCGGGTCAGGACGTTCCAGACCCGCCCTTATCGTCACTGGCCTGTTCTGTTTCAGACGAGCCACTGACCTGCGCGGACTTGCCGCCATTATGCCTGCTCTGGGCAGATCTTCCGCCTTTCCGACCAGCTTCCGCAGCAAGCTCGCGGTTCTGCGAGAAGCTGCGATCCTGCGCCGCAACCGACTGACCGCCTTTACGGCCTGCCTCTGCAGCAAGTTGTCGGTTCTGTGCGAAGCTCCGCTTGTCGCGAGGAACGTTGGCACCACCCTTGCGGGCAATCTCTCGTTGCTTCGCCTGGTCCATCGCCGCGAATCCACGGCGCACGTTGGTCGTTCCCTTCAGCTCAGCCGCCATGAGCCCTCTCCTTTCTAGCTTCAGTTACAGCTAAACCTGGAGAGGGGGGCGGAGGTTCCAACGTGGACGGATTTTTGCTTGGACAATGGCGTACGCTAAGGCTTCTGTCGCAGCACGGGCCGCAAGTGCGAGACAAGAACGTAGTCGAACATAATCAATTCGGCGCAAAAAACATTCTATCCGATAGATGATAGAGGAGTATTGTTTCAGACATAGTATGCAGTATGCAAATCGTCAGCCTGGCTGTAAGTGTTTGTCAAAATATTGCTGCGGAATGTCCGTGCATGAGAAAGACGAATGCGCGCGGGATTGGCGCGAACGGCATCCTTTCGCGCCTCGGCAAGGCCGATTTGGCGCTCTTGCAGCCCCATCTGCAGCCCATGGAACTGCCTGTACGGACGTTTCTGGAGCAGCGCAATCGCAAGATCGAAAACGTTTATTTCATTGAATCCGGCTTCGCATCTGTGGTGGCAGAGGCGGCCACCAAGTCCTCACTGGAACTGGGAATGATCGGAAGGGAGGGCATGACCGGCCGTTCCGTCGTTCTGGGCGTGGAGGAAAAGGCCCCAAACAACATCTACATGCAGGCCTCTGGCTCGGGCTTCGCCGTGAAAGCGAACGTGTTGCAAACGCTTTTCAACCAGAGCCCCACGCTGCATCGCAGCTGCCTGGGGTTCACTCACGAGTTCATGCTGCAACTCGAAAATGCGGTGATAGCGAACGCAGCGGCCCGCATCGACGAGCGGCTTGCACGCTGGCTGCTGATGGCCAGTGATCGCGTGGGCCCCGACCTCCGGATGACGCATGCCTGTCTCTCGCAGATGCTGGGCGTGTACCGGCCGGGCGTGACCACCGCACTACAGGGCCTCGAGGCAGCCTCACTGATCGAGACCGCCCGCGGTGTCATCAGCATCGTCAATCGCCCAGGCCTCATTCGGCGGGCCAACGGCGCCTACGCAGGCCCTTCACCCGGAATTGCAAACGGCAGGCCCTGAGGAACATCCGCAGCCAATGCAACGTTGCTTCTCTCACTCGGCCGGAGAGAAGGCATGTCGACGCCCACCAAGCAAGAACACGTTGCAGACAACAGGCTCGATGAGGGGCGGCGCCTGCTCATTTTGGGTCTCGCATCGGCATTGCCTGTGGGGGTGGCGGCACGCCTCGCGAGCGAGAGCCTGGCCTCAGGCGTGGAAGCGGAGGTGATCGCTCCCGCCAGCTACCGGGAAACCGAGCACGTCCGCAAATTCTACGAACTCAGTCGCTTCTAGCTGGGAATGCCCCATGCAAGGCGTACAGAGACGCGCGCACATCTGGAACCGGAGCAAGCCATGGCCCGGATGAAGTTCCTGTGTGATGCCGAACGCTGCATCGAGTGCAACGCTTGCACCACCGCCTGCAAGAACGAACATGAGGTTCCCTGGGGCATGAACCGCCGCAGGCTCGTCACCATCGGCGACGGCGAGCCTGGCGAGAAGTCGATCTCCGTTGCCTGCATGCATTGCACCGATGCGCCCTGCATTGCCGTATGCCCGGTGAGTTGCATCTATCAGACCGAGATCGGCATCGTTCTGCACGACAAGGATATCTGCATCGGCTGCGGCTATTGCTTCTACGCCTGCCCATTTGGAGCGCCGCAGTATCCGCAAGCGACGAACTTCGGCACGCGCGGCAAGATGGACAAGTGCACCTTTTGCGCCGGCGGTCCCGAGGCGGATCGCTCGCACGAGGAGTTCGTCAAGTACGGACGCAACCGCATCGCCGAAGGCAAGCTGCCCCTGTGCGCCGAGATGTGTTCGACCCGGGCGCTCCTGGCCGGCGACGGCGAAGTCATCTCCCAGATCTACCGCGAGCGCACCACTCGACGCGGTTTCGGCACCGGCGCCTGGGGCTGGACCACGGCCTATTACGCATCACAGCGCGGTAGCTGAGCCGCAAGGAGTTCTGGCCATGGCAGCCCGCATCGCAGGTGTCGTCGCAGCGGTCATCTTGGCAATCCTCTTCGGCATGGTGGTCTACAAATCGTCTGGCGCCAAACCGATCGTCCTCCCGACCAACGGCGTCACCGCGGGGGGTAAGGCCGACGATCCTGCGGGCATTGCCGCACTGCCGGAATTGAAGTCGCGCACGCAGATGCAGACCTGGCCCGGTAATCAGACGAAGCCTGCGGAACCCAGCACAGGCACCTCGCGCGCACTCGCGCCTTCCTTGGGCGGCCAGCAAGGCGGTGAACAACTCGTCCAGCAGTGGTCGCAGGATCGCAATGCCAACGGGGATATCTTGCAGGATCCACGTATGCTGCGCGGGCACGCGACAATCCCCGGAGACGAGCGCGCCGTGCTGGTACAGCCGCAGGGGCGTACCTGGCGCGACGTGCACAACAATAAGCTTGCATACGGCGGCGGCATCTACATTTTCGGCGTCTCGCTTTTGATCGCGCTTTTCCTCGCACTGCGCGGACGCATCCCGCTGGAGCAGGGCGAGAGCGGCGTGAGCATCGAACGCTTTTCGCCGCTGGAGCGGGCCAATCACTGGCTGACGGCCGCGAGTTTCATCGCCATGGCACTGACGGGCATCGTCGTTCTCTATGGCAAAGCCCTGATCAGGCCTTGGCTGGGCGCTGCTGCCTATTCGAGCCTGGCACAGTTTTCGGCTTGGTCCCACACGACGTTCGCGGTCCCGTTCGTCATCGGCGTTCTTGTGATGCTCATACTTTGGGTGCGCCAGAACCTGCCCGAGAGAAACGATTGGAACTGGCTGAAGCAGGCCGGGGGATTCCTCAACGACAGCACTGAGAAGCCACCGGCACGTCGCTTCAATGCGGGCCAGAAAATCGTATTCTGGGCCGTGGCACTGGTGGGCCTCTTTCTCGCAGCGACGGGCCTTCAGCTCATGCTGCCGTTCTATGGGCTGGGCTATACGGGCATGGAGACGGTACAGGCCCTGCACAGTGCAGCAGGCCTTATGATGATCGGCGTCATCATTGGCCATATCTACATCGGCACCATCGGCATGGTGGGTGCCTTCCAGGCGATGTGGAGCGGTTTCGTCGACCGCAATTGGATGCGCGAGCACCACGCCCTCTGGTATCGCACGCTCGAGGCGCGGCCGGACAGCATCCGGCGCTGGGACCGGAAGGCGGAGCCGGCACCTACGTCACCGGTCATGACATTTGCAGCTGGCCTGTTCGTGGCAGTTCTCGCCGCCATCGCCGCCACCTATGCCTACCAGCACCTCAACGTCGGCTCCGCACAGGCGAATTCGCGCGACAACCCGAGCCTGATCCTTGGCCAGGATGCCACTCAGTCTCCGCTTCGGCGCTGACTGGCGCTTTTCCCCGGAACGGGCGCGCGTTAGGGGGCGTTGACGGGTCACCCCACCCAAGAGGAGCCTCGCCGATGGCAAACACCGACACCACCTCATCCGTGCATCGCCCTGGTTATTCTTCGAGCACCGGAAGCCAGACCGAGAGCATGATGGAAACCGCGAACGAAGTGCGCGAGCGTGCAAACGAAGTCGCAGGCGACCTTGCTGAGACGATCAAGGAGCATCCTTACGCCACCATCGCGCTCGCAGCCGGACTGGCTTTTGCGATCGGAGCACTCTGGAAGATCCAGGCCAACAGCCGCCGCTCCCAGCTCGAGCAGTGGATGTCCTACCTGCCAAACATGAACTCGAACTCGTTCAGGTCGTATTGGCGGTGAGGCGAAGCCTCGTGACACGGCAGGAAAGCCGCAATTCAATCGGGCGCAGGCCGAATTCGGTTCTGCGCCATCATGCTCCAGCTACGTGACGGGCGAGATTATTCCCATCATCGGCGTTTATAGCGGCGCCTAGGAAAGCCGCTTCGCACCGCAAATGCAGATGAACCATTCCCGCAGCGTAGGCGTTTGCACCCCATTCAGCTTCACCTGGGCATCGAAAGGGAGATCTCAATGGCACAAAGCAGCTATCCAGGCTCAAGCGGTTCCGGCACGACCTCGGGCACCGGCAGCACCAGCAGCGGCACATCACAGCGCACATCGACGACGGGTTCCAGCTATAGCGGCATGTCAGATCGCGCTTCCGAGCAGGTACGCAGCGGCATGCAGTCGGCGGAGAAGGTTGCGGGCCGCGTGATGGACCAGGGGCGCGAAGTCAGCGAAGGCATGCAGCAGGTAGCCGGTAACTTCAAAACGGCGGTCGACCGGTCCGTGCGGGAGCAGCCGATGGCGACGCTCGCGATGGCAGCGATCGCAGGTTTCGTACTTGGCGCGATCTGGAAATCGTGAAATCGCATGTACCGCAAGGCGTGAGCTTCGGCTCACGCCTTTCTTGCGCCTGCTCTCAGTTGTTCAATCAATTCGGATCTTCACATGCGCAGGCCACCGTACCCCCTGTCTCGTCCACCGGGATTACGCAGCAGCGGGCCGCTTCTCGCGCTGGGCACTGCGCTGGCGTTGGGTGCGTCGGCACTCATCGTCCGGCGCAACACCCAGCACGCCGAACAAACCCATCGCCCACGGGGCTCGTTCATCGAGACGCCGCGCGGACACCAGCACTGGGTCGCCAAGGGGAATGGCCCGCCGGTCGTACTGTTACACGGCAACGGCGGCATGATGGACGATATGCTCATCAGCGGGGTTCCAGACTTACTCGCCAGAACCTACCGCACAATAATTTTTGACCGCCCCGGCTTTGGCTACAGCGAACGCCCGCGAGGTTTTCGGTGGGACGCGCTCGCGCAGGGGCGCCTAGCTGGCGAATGCATCGCTCAGCTGGGCGTGGACCGCGCCGTCCTTGTTGGGCACTCCTGGGGCTGCCTCACGGCATTGGCCATGGCGTTGGAAATGCCTGAGCGCGTCGCTGGTCTCGTCCTGGTTTCGGGCTACTTCTTCCCGAGCGGCCGCTTCGATGCGGTGATGCAGGCGCCCGCCGCGATGCCGCTGGTGGGCGATATTCTCAACCGTACGATCCTCCCCCTGCTGGGTGAGGCGCTATCGCCGCTGCAGATCAGGCACATGTTCTCGCCGCAGGCGCCGACGCGGCGTTTCAAGCAGGAGTTTCCGCTGCAGATGGCGCTTCGCCCTGAGCAGCTCAGGGCCTATGCGCAGGACGCTTCTCATATGCCGCAGGCGGCGCGCACTTTGTCCGTCCGATATGATGAGATCCGTTGTCCGGTGACCATCATCGCGGGAGCGCAAGATCGCATCGTGGATGTCCGTCAATCGGAGCGACTTGCGCGAGCAATCCCGCATTCGACACTCGACATCCTCGAAGGCCATGGCCACATGCTGCACCACTTCGACCCCGCGCGGGCGGCCACCGCGGTGAACGCGATCGCGTCTGCCAGGCGTCATAACGGGCATTGGAGGGAAAGCGCGCAGGGCTAGCGCGCTGCCGCGGCGCGCGCTCGACTGCGCTATCCCCGAGCCGTCTCTGCAGCCGGCGGCGGAGCACGTCCGGTACGGAACCACTCCGGAACCAGCGGATTTCCGATTTGATGCGCAAGGCGCGCTCCCTTGGTCACAAAAATGCAGGCAGATCCGTTAGTCGGCGATCGAGAAAATGCACAACGAGAGGAAATGGTCCGACAGTGAAGTGCGCAAACTTATATATCGATAAGCTCGAGCAATCGCATTTTACAGTTGAAGGTTTGCGGGCGATGCGCGCATGTTGCTGCCAATAAACACCATTTCGCATCTGCCGATGGATTTGATTGGAGGCCTGAGTGTATTTCTCTGCTCCCAAAATGTACGGCTTCATACATGACCCGCGCCAGACGTCCCCTTGGCAATATCGATCAGATTTTGCAGTTGGGGTTCAAAGATCAACCAGACGGAAAACCGGACGTGGCGCATGCTGCAGCGTTTCCCGGCGCCGCCGTGCAACATGTCCTTCTCCGCGATCCGAGCGAATATGATTTCAAGTGGAACGGCGATGCGACCTACGTCGCGCTCCATGACCTTCGCCTGCGCGATGGGGAGATGGCAGTCGATGGAAAGAAGGTGCCTCGCATCCTCGATCTGCGCGACCGCCTGACAGTGCTGCCGGCGCAATGCGAGGTGAACGGCTGGTCGCAGCTTGCCAAGCGCACCAATCAATTCACCGTTCTCTACATCGACCCTCTCCTGGCCGAGAACGAGCTGGAAGAAGCGCGCGCGAAGCCGGTCAAGCCGATGGTGCATTTCGAGAACAACGACCTGCGCTTTACCCTAGAAAAACTGCGGTCTCTGCTCAAGAACCCCGACCCGTCGGACCACGTCTACGCCGAAAACCTGGCGATGGTCGCCGCACTCGAGGTCTACCGCTTGCAGAATGGGGGAGCGCCCCGGCCCATTGCCGATCGCGGACAGCTTACCGCCAGCCAGGAGCGTCTCATTCGTGAAGCCATCGCGGAAAACGCGGGGCGCAACCTGTCGCTGGGCGAGCTTGCGGCGCTCACCAAGCTCAGCCGTTTCCACTTCGCCCGCGCCTTCAAAAAGACCTTCGGCATGCCGCCGCACCAGTTCATCCTTCATAGCCGCATCGAGGCGGCGAAAGTGGCTCTCGTGAAGGATGACATCGGTCTGGCCGATCTGGCGCGGTCTCTGGGCTTTGGCAGTCAGAGCCGTTTTTCCGAGGTGTTTCGCAAGTCCACTGGTCTTTCGCCGGCGCAATATCGCCGCCGAAACAAATAAAAATTGCGCAAAATATTGAAATGTTGCTTCAAAAAGGCGCCGGAAAGCCTACGGCGACCGCTTAGCGAGAGGTGTCAACAACGATCCACACGACGAGATGGTGAACGTTCGTGATCTCGCCTTCGCGCAGCGCCTCTGCCCTCGTGACATAGAGCGCGGCCGGCAGGGTCCCTTCGCTCATTTCGACGGAGATCGCAGGAAATCTCGAGGCGCTGTTGTTGCTCAATGCGTCGCGGAGAGGCCTGGAGCTCACGATATCGAAGCGCGCACTCCGGTTCGCCGGTTCATCGTGAACGAGAAGAACCTTGCCATCGAAACTGGCGCGCAGGCCTGCCTCCTGCAAGAGCCGCTCAGAGGCGAAAGGGCTTGAGTTCGATCTCGCGAACGTAACGGGGCCTGCGATCACCGCCTTCGCCCGAGCCTCCATCAGAAACGGCTCTTTTGCCATGTAGAAGAGCCGCTCAGAACTGCTCGCCGACAGGCCCGACGATGAAATCTGCAGCCGTCTTCGCACTGCACCTGCCAGGGGGTGGCCCGCGTACAGCGATGCACCCACCAGGAGCTGCGCGGTATCTTTCCTGTCGATTGCCGCGGCGGCGGTTTCAAAGGGATTGTCCTTGAGGCCCCGGAACAGCGGCGAAAGCAGCGTCAGCTTTCGCCGGGAGGACAGGTAGTTCGTGATCGCGTCCAACCTTTGATTGTCATCGGGCTGCAGGCTTGTCCTTGTCCGCGCCTCGTCGTCGATCCGCCCACTCTTGTCGAGCAATCCTGCTGCCGACAGGATCGAGAAATACTCCCGCGCCTGCATCTTCGGCGGGAAGGCTGCCATGCCCCAGGGACCAGCTGCGGCAAGTGCCAAGAGCACGGCTAGCGAGCCGACGAGAACGCGGATGTCCTTGAAGCGGATTTCGAAGCACTGCGAGGCAACCGTGAATGCGAACCACGCACCGGTCAGCAGCAGGAAATAGCGCGCCTCGGTGAACCCATACTGGTCGACGCGCAAGAAGCCTGCAAGGAACAGCAGGCACGTCGGGACCGCGAGCAGAAGCGGCCAGAAGCGCCGGAAAGAGCCGACGAGGCGCCCCTGGTCGCGTATCGGGAAAACGAGGAGCGACGCGAGGCTCAAAAGCGCCCCGTATGTCAGCACCATCCATCCGACGAGGCCTTTCGGGATCGTCACCTCTAAGGCGATCTTCAACGCGTAGGCATGCAGCACCAGCGCGTATGTCACGAGAAGCGGCACGAGCAGATACTTCGCAAGCATCTCGATGGCCCGGCTCGCAAGATCTTCGCCGTATCCGCCTTTCGCACCGAGGTTGATTGCCGGAACCAGCACCAGCCAACAGAAGGGTGCCACGAGCGTCATGGAAATCACCCAGATCGTGGCTGTCCCACCGAACCCGGCGTTGAACAAGAAATTTATCGAGATCCTGATGCTCGTCAGGCCCGCGGCGAACAGCAATCCGGCGGCGATACCGGTCGCGGCAGCGATCCACAGATCATGATTGAAGTGCCAGTAGGCAATCTCCGAACTGCGGTTCATGGCAAACGGCAGAAGGCCGACCAGAAGCACGAGGGCCGGAAACAGAAGCAAAATGTTGAGATCGATGCTCGGGCCGATCGCGATGAGAACGAGCATTGCCACGGAGGCAGCGAGCGATGAAGCGATGCGCACGCGTGCATCAAATGCGCGTGCCTCCGTCACGAAATCGGAGGCCAGCGCGGCGAGGAACGCTGCCGCGA
Source organism: Hyphomicrobiaceae bacterium (assembly GCA_039808585.1). Lineage (GTDB taxonomy): Bacteria > Pseudomonadota > Alphaproteobacteria > Rhizobiales > Hyphomicrobiaceae > AWTP1-13. The sequence continues at coordinate 44,907 of JBDHTJ010000010.1, forward strand.
GGCCAGTCCCAATCTGCAGCCGCAGCAGGGCATCGAAGCGGGCAAACAGGCTGCTATGAAGCTCCAAGAGCGCATACGCGCAAGCCGTTACGGCGAGGAGAGACGGGACGGGAAACCGCCACAGCAAATGCCGCAACTTCGCGAGCCCCGAAAGTGGGACAAGCACCACGTTCGCCATGTCAATGATCCACCAGTATCGAAACCACGACCAACGTAATCCGCGGACCGGCCTCGATTATGGCTGAACGGCGAAGAGCGGCAATCAGTGATCAGAAGGCCGCTTATGGGCGACGCCCGGCTTAAATCTCAAACAGAAAGCCTGACCGGGCGTCGCACGCTCGTTTTCGAGGGACCTTCTACTCCGCGGCCTCTTTGCGAATGGCCGGGGGCGTCCAACGCAGCTTCGGCTCGCGTGCAGCCTTTGTCTCGTCGAGGCGGCGTCGCGGCGCAAAGTGGGGCGCCGACTTGAAGCGCTCCGCCTCCCCCGATTTCGCCGCGCGTGCAAGGCCATCGAGGCTCGCGATGAACCGGTCGAGACTTTGCTTCGATTCCGACTCTGTCGGCTCGATCAGCATGGCGCCGTGCACCACGAGCGGGAAGTAGACCGTCATCGGGTGGTAGCCCTCGTCGATCATCGCCTTCGCGAAATCGAGCGTGGTCACGCCCGTGCCTTCGAGCCAGCGATCGTCGAACAGCACCTCGTGCATGCACGGCTGTTCACCAAAGGGCAGCGACATCAGGTGCTGCAGGCCGGCCTTCACGTAGTTGGCATTCAGCACGGCGTCCTCGCTCGCCTGCCGCATGCCATCCGCACCGTGGCTGAGCATGTAGCTCATGGCGCGCACGAACATCCCCATCTGGCCATGGAACGCACTCATGCGGCCGAAGGGCTTCGCGCCGCCGACGCCCGCTTCCTCGACGAGACGAACTCCGCCCGCATCCGCCACCACGTAAGGCAACGGCATGAAAGGTGCGAGCGCCTCGGACAAAACAACGGGCCCCGCGCCAGGCCCCCCGCCACCGTGCGGCGTCGAGAAGGTCTTGTGCAGGTTGATGTGCATGGCGTCGACGCCCAGATCGCCCGGCCGCGCCTTGCCCACGATGGCGTTGAAGTTGGCACCGTCGCAGTAGAAGAAGCCGCCGCCTTCGTGCACTGCCTTGGCAATCTCCACCACGTCGCGCTCGAAGAGACCGCACGTGTTGGGATTCGTGAGCATGATCGCAGCCACGTCCGGCGTCATCCGCGAACGTACTTCGGCCGGATCAACCGTGCCATCCGGACGCGTCGGCACCGACACGACGTGATAGCCGATCAACGCGGCGGTGGCGGGGTTCGTCCCGTGCGCGGAATCAGGAACCAGCACCGCCGTGCGCTTTTCGCCGCGCGCCTCGATGGCGGCCTTGATCGCCATCATGCCGGCAAGCTCGCCGTGGGCGCCCGCCTTCGGCGACATGGCCACCGCAGGCATGCCCGTCAGCACCTGCAGCCACCGCGAAAGCTCGCCGATCAGCGCAATGGCGCCCTGCACTGTGGATTGCGGTTGCAGGGGATGCACGTCGGCAAAACCAGGAAGCCGCGCCATGCGCTCGTTGAGGCGCGGGTTGTGCTTCATCGTGCACGAGCCGAGCGGGAAAAGGCCCGTATCGATGCCGTAGTTCTTCTGCGACAGGCGCACGTAGTGGCGCATCGCTTCAGGCTCGGCAAGGCCCGGAAGCCCGATCTCGCCTTTCCGCGCCAGCTTGCCGAGACGCGAGGGGCCGGCCGCCGCCGGTTCCTCGAGGTCGACGCCCGAGACATCCGTGCGCCCGATCTCGAAGATCAGCGCCTCTTCCTGCTCCAGGCCCCTGTTGCCCGAGATCGTGGTGATGTGACCGGCATCGCCGGCACCAGTGTCCGTTGGGCGTCCCTGACGATTGAGCATCACAGCACCTCCCTGAGAGCTTTGGCATAGGCGGCACGATCATCGTCGGTGTTCACCTCGGTCGAGGCGACGACGATGAGGTCGGAAAGCTCAGGCTTGCCGGGCATCAGGCGCGACACCGGAACACCCCCAAGCACGCCTTTCGCCGCGAGCTTCTCGATGACCTCCGCGGCATTGCCGGGCACCTTGATGGTGAACTCGTTGAAGAAGGCGTCATTGAGCACCTTCACGCCGGCAACCTTGCCGAGCGTCTCCGCCAGCGCGACGGCGTTGGCATGATTGACCCGCGCCAGCTTCTTCAGGCCCGCCTCGCCCAGCAGCGTGAGATGGATCGTGAAGGCAAGCACGCACAGGCCTGAGTTGGTGCAGATGTTGGACGTGGCCTTCTCGCGGCGGATGTGCTGCTCGCGTGTCGATAGTGTCAGCACGAAGCCACGACGGCCATCCTTGTCCACCGTCTCGCCGCACAGGCGTCCGGGCATCTGGCGAACGAGCTTCGAGCGCGTCGCGAACAGGCCCACATAAGGCCCGCCGAAATTCAGCGCGTTTCCGATCGACTGGCCCTCGCCGACGACGATGTCGGCGCCCATCTCGCCAGGCGGCGTGACGAGGCCCAACGACACCACCTCGGTGAACACGGCAATGAGCAGCGCACCGGCGGCATGCACCTTCGATGCGAGGTCGGTGAGATCATGCAGGTTGCCGAAGAAATCAGGCGTCTGCACCACCACGCACGAGACGCTGCTGTCTATCGCCGCCGCGATGTCCTCGGCGCCGGCGGGCGAGGGTGGAAGTGCCACGACATCGTCGCCCGCCATGCGTGAGACCGTCTCGATCGTCTCGCGGTAGTGCGGATGCAGGTTGCCCGCGAGAACGGCCTTCTTCCGCTTCGTCTGCCGGTGCGCCATCAGCACCGCCTCGGCCGCGGCGGTAGAGCCGTCGTACATGGAGGCGTTGGCCACCTCCATGCCCGTGAGCAGCGCCACCTGCGTCTGGAACTCGTAGAGATACTGCAGCGTGCCCTGCGCGATCTCGGGCTGGTAGGGCGTGTAGGAGGTGAGGAACTCCGATCGCTGGATCAGATGATCGACTGTCGCCGGCACATGATGTTTGTAGGCCCCGGCCCCGACGAAGAAAGGCACCGATCCCGCGGGCGTGTTGCGCGAGGCGATCTTGCCGAGTTCCCGCTCCACCGCCAGCTCGCTTCTGGCCCGCGGCAGATCGACGAGATCCTTGAGCAGCTTGTCCTTCGGAACGCTGGCAAACAGCGCGTCGATGTCCTTGACGCCGACTTTGGCGAGCATCGCCTGCCTATCGGCCTCGGTGAGAGGAAGGTAGCGCATCGTCAGCCGTTCTCCTTCACGAACGCTTCGTAGGCAGCTCGGTCCATGAGCTTGTCGAGCTCGGCTGCGTTCGAGACCTTGACCTTGAAGAACCAGGCCTTGCCCTCCGCATCCTCGTTGACGAGGCCCGGCTGCCCGTTGAGGTCGCCGTTCACCTCGATCACCTCGCCCGCAATCGGCACGAAGATGTCGCTTGCCGCCTTGACGCTCTCGACGACGGCCACGGCATCACCTTGGGCGGCTTGGCGACCGATCTCGGGAAGCTCGACGAACACCACGTCGCCCAGCTGGCTCTGCGCATGATTGGTGATGCCGACGGTGGCGATGTCGCCGTCGACGCGCACCCACTCGTGGTCCTTGGTGAAACGCTCGGTCATGAATGGCTCCTCGGGCTCAAGATTTGCTGGCGTAACGATGCGGCGTGAAAGGCATGGGCACGACGCTTGCTGAAAGCGCCTTTCCGCGGACCATGAGATTGACGGGCGTGCCGGCCTCGGCGTAGCCGGCCTTCACGTAGCCCATGGCGACGGGGCCATCGACGCTGGGGCCGAAGCCACCCGACGTGACGGTGCCGATGTTTTCGCCGAGAAGTGCCGTTACGGCAGTGCCTTCGCGTGCAGGCGCACGTCCATCGGGCTTGATGCCGACCCGCTTGCGCTGGGGCCCCTTCTCGAGTTCGTGCTGGATGCGCACTGCGCCGGGGAAACCGCCTTCCACGCGCCGCCGCTTCTGGATCGACCACGTGAGCCCGGCTTCGATGGGGCTCGTCGTCTCGTCGATGTCGTGCCCGTAGAGGCACAGGCCCGCTTCGAGTCTCAGGCTGTCGCGCGCACCAAGGCCGATGGGAAGAACGCCCTCCTGCGCCAGCAGCAACTTGGCAAGCTCGACCGCTTCGCCTGAGGCGACGGAGATCTCGTATCCGTCCTCGCCCGTGTAGCCAGAGCGCGAGATGTGGCACTCGAGCGTGCCCACCTTTCCCCGCATGCCAGTCATGAACGGCATCGAGGCGGCTGCAGGACACAGTGCTCCCAGCACGGATTTCGCGGAAGGCCCCTGCAGGGCAAGCAGCGCACGCCCCGGCATCGGATGCAGCTTCACATTCGCCGGCAAATGCGCCGCAATGTGTGCGAAGTCGATGTCCTTCCGCGAGGCGTTAACGACGAGGTAGATCTTGCCGTCGGCATCGGCGGTCCGCGTGACCATCAGATCGTCGATGATGCCGCCGTCATCGTTCAAAAGCTGCGAATATCGCTGCTGGCCCGGCTTCAGATTGAGGATGTCCGCCGGCAGCAGGGTCTCGAGAGCCTTCGCCGTAGTGCCGTGATCCGGCCCCTCGAGCATCGCCTGGCCCATGTGCGAGACGTCGAACAAACCGGCCTTGGCGCGCGTATGCAGGTGCTCTTTCAGGATCCCGGCCGGATAGTTCACGGGCATGGCATAGCCGGCGAACGGCACCATCTTGGCGCCGAGGCCGACGTGAAGATCATAAAGCGGCGTTCGCAATAGCGTGCCGTCCGGGCCTGAGCCCGGAGGTGCCGTGACTGGAGATGAGCTCATGAAATACCCCGGGTCCAACGTGGTTCGACGTCCCGCGCCTTCCGGCGCGAGTGCAAACCCCCTCTGTCACGGGACCTGAGAGATTCCGGCCTGCGCGAACCCCGCGCCGGGCCTTACTCCTTCGGTGAGCCGGAGAAACCGGCTGCTTTCCAGAGGGCCATCAATCTGCGGTCCTTTTGCCTGAGAGGTTCCGGGGCGGTTGCTCCTTCGGCGCCGGCCGTGAGGCCGATCTCTTCCGCAGATCTCGAATGGACCGGCGCAGATCATAGGGTGGTGCGACGCGCTGTCAACGCCGCAGCATCATTCAGGTACGAATTGCGGTGGGAAGCTCGCAGCCCATTTTGCGCGCTGGGGAGGCAGAGAAGGGCGTGAGGGAATAGAGGCGGGGAACAGCGCTGTTGCCGTCAGCCGGCGCCGGGCACGTTGCGATCGAAGCCCACGTAGAGCTCGAATTCTGCAGGACGAGAGCCTTCGGGCACTGTGAAGCTGACAGTGCGCACCACGGAGAAGTAGCCGATGGGCTTGTCGACAGCGACATCGACTTTAACTTGCACGGCGTCGTTCACGACCTTCTCGCGCTTGGCGTCCGCGACGAACACATTGAGCGGAAGGGCGACCGTTCCCGTACGGCCTTTGGGTCCGAGCAACACGCGCCCGGAGAAGCCGTATTTCACCGTGATGCGATTGCCCTCGATGTGGCATTCGCGCGCGGTCTTGGAGATCTCACCGCGATGCATCACGGCCAGGCCATCACCTACGCGACCTTGCTCGTAGATCGTCACATAGCCGTCGCGCGTCCAGACGTTGAAGCGGGGGCAACCGAAGGCCATCTCGGTGCCGCCAACGGTGTTGATGCTGCCCGTATCGGTTTTCGCAGCCGCGAGCAGCTGATCCTCGCTGACGCCGGTGGAATCCGCTTTCTCGCTCTTGGCACCGCCAAACCAGCCGCCGCCGATGCCGGACGTTAGGGACGACATCCCGCATCCGCCGAGGGTGGCGGTGAAGGCTGCGAGTGCAGCGGCGCGAGCAATCGCGCCCCAAGGTGTCTGTCTCGATTTCTGCACGACGTCCCTGTTGCGACCACTTGCCCGGCTTTGCGTGGACCGGTATTTCCTTAATCCACTCAACGCCGCGCGAGCCCCCCGGCCCGTGTCACGTCGACTCGAAGATTAGCATCGGTTGCATCCCGGAGCCAAGCACGACCTCAGGCGCCGGCCTCCACTCCAAAATGGTGCTTAACGTGCCTTCTCCTGCCGACAACTCCCTTGCTGGCTCGCCTTCCGCTGCGACCGCCACGGCCTTGAAAATCCTGGTTGCGGCGCCGCGCGGCTTCTGCGCGGGCGTGGACCGGGCCATCAAGATCGTCGAACTCGCCCTGAAGAAGTACGGCGCCCCGGTGTATGTGCGACATGAAATCGTCCACAACCGGCACGTGGTGAACGACCTCAGGGCCAAAGGCGCCATTTTTGTGGAGGAGCTGGACGAAATCCCCGATGGCGACCGGCCTGTGATCTTTTCGGCACACGGCGTCCCAAAGTCGGTCCCGGCCGCCGCCAAGGGCCGCAATATGTTCGTGCTGGACGCCACCTGTCCGCTCGTATCGAAGGTGCATGCGGAGGCCCGAGACCACTTCGAAGCGGGGGCAGAGATCGTCCTGATCGGCCACTCTGGCCATCCGGAGGTGGTGGGCACGCTCGGGCAGCTTCCGGAAGGTGCCGCGAGCTTGATCGAGACGGCAGAAGATGCCCGCGCCTTCACCCCGCGCGACCCCGACAAGCTCGCCTACATCACGCAGACCACACTTTCCGTGGACGACACGGCGCAGATCGTGGCCATCCTGAAGGAGCGGTTTCCGGCCATCATGGGCCCGCGCAAGGAGGACATCTGCTACGCCACCACCAACCGCCAGGCCGCCGTCAAGGCCATTGCCGCCCGCTGCGACCGGGTGATCGTGGTGGGTGCCCCCAACAGCTCGAACAGCCTCAGGCTCGTTGAGGTGGCGGAGCGTTCGGGTTGCCCCCGGGCCCTTCTGGTCCAGAGCGCCGCAGACATCCCGTGGGACGAGTTCGCGGGCATAGCCACCCTCGGCATCACCGCCGGCGCCTCGGCGCCTGAGCATCTGGTGACCGGTATCGTCGATGCCTTCCGCGCCCGCTTTGCCACCGAGATCGAGCACGTGGTGACGCGCGAGGAAAACATCGGTTTCAACGTTCCGCGTGAGTTGCGCGCACCAGGCGCGCCCTGAGCGCAACACGAGGAAGCCGGAGGGGAAATGGCGGTCTACACTGAGGTCGGCGACGAGGAGATGGCGGCATTCGTCGCCAGCTATGGCCTCGGCGCTTTGCTATCGGTGAAGGGCATCGCCGAAGGCGTCGAGAATACGAACTACCTGATCCATGCCGAGAAGGGCGCTTACGTCCTCACGCTCTACGAGAAGCGGGTCAATCCGGGGGATCTGCCGTTCTTCCTGGGCCTCATGGAGCATCTGGCAGGCAAGGGCATCACCTGTCCGCTGCCGGTCCACAATGGCAAGGGTGAAGTGCTGGGAAGGCTGGCGGAGCGGCCTGCGGCCCTCGTTACCTTCCTCGAGGGCGTGTCGGTGCGCCGGCCGTCGGTGTCCCACTGCGGGGCGGTGGGCGAGACGCTGGCACGGCTGCATCAGGCGGGCCAGGGCTTCACGCTGCGCCGCGAGAATGGCCTCGGCCTGCACAACTGGCGGCCGCTGTTCGACCGGTTCTCGGCTCGTGCCGACGAGATCGCGCCGGGCCTGCAGGCGCTGATCGCGGAGGAACTCGCCGTGCTTGAGGCACGCTGGCCCGGATCGCTGCCGCAGGGCGTGATCCATGCCGATCTCTTCCCCGACAACGTGTTCTTTCTGGGCGAGCGGCTGGCGGGCCTCATCGACTTCTACTTCGCCTGCAACGATGCCTTCGCCTACGACGTCGCCGTATGCCTCAATGCCTGGTGTTTCGAGCCGGATTTCAGCTTCAACGCCACGAAAGGCCATGCCCTTCTGAAAGGATACCAGAGCGTGCGTCCGCTCGATGCCGCCGAGCGCACCATGCTTCCCGTCCTCTGCCGGGGGTCGGCGCTGCGCTTCCTGCTGACGCGTGCCTACGACTGGCTGCACACGCCCAAGGATGCGCTCGTTAAGCCGCACGATCCGCTCGATTACGTGCGCCGGCTCAAATTCCATCGTGGCGTGA